>CAZLRY010000281.1:0-4803 GCA_964561675.1 uncultured Chitinophaga sp. | reverse complement strand
GCTAATTGCCTCAGTTTTTCCTTCATGAATCGGGTGGGTTTATCACTTTTGGAGAGCTCAAAAATAGCCCCTTTTGACCGTAGCGCAATGGTGAAGAAAGACCCCCCATTTGAAAAGTCTTTTTTGTGGGGGACTCTAAGCCCCCCCCTAAAGGGGGGATAAAGAACAGTTTTTATTTTGACTGGCGTAGAATACAGCTTACATAGCGATTTTGGTTATTGACAACCACATTTGCTAGGAAAACTCTACGCAAGCCGGTTAGCCGAGTGTTTTCTATCTCCCCTTTAGGGGGGAAGCTTTTCCAATAAGTATTTTTTCAAATCGGGGGTTTCCTACGCCATTCAATTAGCGGACTGTTTCTCAGCCCCCCTTTAGGGGGGAATCAGCGTCCCCCACATAAACGACATTTCTTATGGGGGGCCTACAGGTCAGTGCAGGACACCAAAGCCCCCCTGATGAACGTACTTTATAACCTAAAGATTGCTACATGAAATTGCCCCGCCAACTACTGCTAACAACTGTACGGTTATTCGTACTGTTGCTTGTCGCTCAACCCCTCTTCGCACAACCCGTCATGGAAACCGGCGGACAAGCCATGCCTGACGAATGGATTGATAAGGATACCAAACACCGCGTGGTAAAACTGACCAGCATGCCGGGCAGAAGCAATCTCAGTTTTTACTTCCACAACAATCCCTTTATCGGGAACAAGATGGTCTTCTATAGCAGCAACAAGAATAAAGTGGACAGCACAACCAAACAGGAGATCTCCAGTTTTGTATCGCCCAACCGGCAGATACACCTGCTCGATCTCAGCACCCTGAAATCAGAACAACTCACCAATCACCGTTTACCCATGAACGGGGAGATCGTGGATGCGAAGAACGGTTTCGTGTATTACCAGATCAAAGACTCGGTGTATTCCGTGAATGTCAAAACAAAAGATGTGAGCCTGATCTATGTCTTCCCCGATGATTTCAAAGCCTCTATCACTACGGTAAATGCCAATGGGACTTTACTGGGTGGTTCCAAATCAGATGATAAGGAAAAAGAGATACTGCGCCAGAACCCGGGCAAGGGCAGTTATTTCAACCTGATCTATGATGCCAAACTGCCCAGGACCTTGTTTACCATCAATGTAAAGACCGGTGCACTCGATAAACTCTTTACCGACAGTGCCTGGCTCAACCACGTACAGTTCTCCAGCACCGATCCGGACCTGCTGATGTTTTGTCACGAAGGTCCCTGGCATAAAGTAAACCGCATCTGGACCATCAACATCAAAACAAAAGACACGACCCTGATTCATAAACGCACGATGGATATGGAGATCGCGGGTCATGAATGGTTTGCCCCCAACGGCAAGACCATCTGGTTTGACCTGCAAACACCCCGAAGCGTGAAATTCTTTGTGGCCGGGACCAATCTCAAGACCGGAAAAGAAACCCGATATGAACTGCAACGCAACGAATGGTCCATCCATTTCAACTGTAATGAAGACGAGTCCCTGTTCTGCGGCGATGGCGGCGATCCGGGACAGGTGGCAAGGGCACAAGACGGCCGCTGGGTCTATCTATTCAAACCCAATGGCGATCATTTTGACGCCACCCGCCTGGTGAATATGAAACACCACAATTACAAACTCGAACCCAATGTACATTTTAGTCCCGATGGCAAATGGATCATCTTCCGCGCCAATTTTGAAGGGATTGAGAATGTCTATGCCGCCGAGATAAAGACCAGCTCAAATTGATAACTTTAGAACCATGAAAAAAGTCCTAATAGCAGCCTTCGGCCTGATGTTTTCCTTCTTTAGTTATGCTCAACCATCAGCGTCGAAACGTCAGGCCAATAACGAACAGCAGTCAAAAGCCCCCCAAAACGACTACCCCTACACCGCCATACCCTTTACCAGTGTCAAACTGACCGATCAGTTCTGGCTGCCCCGGATCAAGACGAATCATTCCGTCACCATCCCGGCTTCCTTTGAACGCTGTGATAACACGGGCCGCATCAAGAACTTTATCATGGCCGCCGAGAAGAAAGGGAAGTTCTGCACCACCTATACCTTTGATGATACCGATATCTACAAAACCATTGAAGGAGCTTCTTTCTCCCTCAGTCTTTTCCCCGACAAAAAACTGGAGTTGTACATCGACTCCCTGATCACGATCGTGGGTCGGGCACAGGAACCGGATGGTTATCTCTATACTGCCCGTACCATTGATCCATTGAACCCTCCCGGCTGGGCCGGTAAGGAACGCTGGGTGAAGGAACGGGAACTGAGTCATGAACTCTACAACAGCGGTCACCTCTACGAATCGGCCGCCGCGCATTTCCAGGCTACGGGCAAGCGCAACCTGCTGGATATTGCCTTGAAGAATGCAGACCTGGTTTGTTCCGTATTTGGTCCGGATAAAATGCATACTGCACCCGGACATGAAGTAGTGGAAATGGGACTGGTGAAACTCTATCGTATCACCGGTAAAATCGAATACCTCAATACCGCGAAGTTTTTTATACTTGAAAGAGGAAATTATAAGGGCTATGACCCGAAGAACAAGGATCCCTGGAAAAACGGGGCTTACTTTCAGGATCATCTGCCCGTAGTACAACAACGTGAAGCGGTAGGACATGCCGTAAGAGCAGGCTATCTCTATGCTGCCGTGGCCGATGTGGCCGCCTTAACCGGTGATAAAGAGCTGCTGAAGGCGATAGACAGTATCTGGCTCAATATGGTCGGTAAAAAAATCTATGTACAGGGTGGAGCAGGAGCAGTAGGAGCGGGTGAACGCTATGGTGATAATTATGAACTGCCCAATAGTACGGCTTACAACGAGACCTGCGCCGCTATTTCCAATGTATACTGGAATCAGCGCATGTTCCAGTTGCACGGCGAATCCAAATACGTGGACCTGCTGGAAAAAATATTATACAATGGCTTACTCTCCGGGGTAGGTCTGGATGGCAAATCCTTCTTTTACACCAATGCCATGGAGATCAGGCACAATGTCAAACACGCCGATATGGAAGCCGGACGCAGTGGCTGGTTTGAATGCAGTTGCTGTCCTACGAATGTCTGTCGCCTCTTACCCTCCGTTCCCGGTTACATGTATGCGCAAAACGGCAATGATGTCTATGTGAATCTTTTTGCAGCCAGTGTGGCCACCTTGCCCATCGGTAAAAAATCACTGGTGATTGAGCAACAGAACAATTATCCCTTCAATGGGGATTTGAAATTCATTATGCAGTCAAAAGATAAACTGACTTTCACGATGAAGATCCGTATTCCTGGATGGGCGAGACAGGAAGCCATTCCTTCTGACCTCTATTCCTTCCGCACGAATAAGAAAGAAGAGATCGTCATCAATATCAACGGCGCTCCTGTAGCTTATACCATGGATAAAGGTTATGCCGTGATTACACGCGAATGGAAGAAAGGGGATCAGGTGCAGATGAACCTGCCGATGGACGTTCAGCGGGTGTACAGCAATGAAAATTTAAAAGACAATAAAGGACTGGTGAGTCTGCAGCGCGGTCCGCTGACCTACTGTGCCGAGTGGACGGATAACAATAACCGGACCTCGAATCTGGTCTTACCGGCTTTAGCTTCACTGGTGCCTGAGTTTAAAGCAGACTTACTGAATGGCGTGACCGTACTGAAAGGCGAAGCCATTGTAATAGAAACAGGGAAAGATAATTTATCGGTGAGCAGTCATACCCAACCATTCGTGGCCATTCCCTATTATGCCTGGGCGAACCGGGGGAAAGGGGAGATGAACGTCTGGCTGCCCGAGACCATCAAAGACCTATCGATCATTGCACAATAATTTATGAAGAAAAAATACCTGCTGATTGCAGCACTTGCTTTAGGAACAACCAGCTTTGCACAAACCCTGCAATGGCCCAAGGTCACCAGCACCACCAAACCCTGGACCCGCTGGTGGTGGGAGGGCAGTGCGGTGAACAAGACCAACCTGACCTGGAACCTCGAAGAATACCAGAAAGCCGGTCTCGGTGGGGTGGAGATCACACCCATCTATGGCATTCATGGGGCCGAAGCCCAGTTCATTCCCTTTCTCAGCAAGCAGTGGATGGATATGCTGCAACATACGTTGAATGAATCTAAACGACTCAGACTAGGTGTGGACCTAGCCAATGCCACAGGCTGGCCCTTTGGTGGTCCATGGGTTACGGATGCGGATGCCAGCAAGAGCGTTTTCTATAAAACGTATACAGTAAAACAGGGCGAACAACTCAATGAACCGGTGGAGTACAAACGGGATGCCTTTGTACGCACCGCGAATTATAAACCCGTTTCAGCCGATACCTTGTTACAACCCGTATCCGCCAATAAAAACTTACAGGCACTCGCCCTGGACCAGATCCAGTATGCGGGTAAACTGCCACTGCAGGCACTGGTGGCTTTCGACGGTGGGAAGTCCGTTAACCTTACCAGCAAGGTAGATGCCAACGGTAAACTCAACTGGACCGCACCGGAAGGCACCTGGACATTATATGCCTTGTTTAGCGGACTGCATGGGAAGATGGTGGAACGTGGTGCTCCCGGTGGTGAAGGCTTTGCGATCGATCACTTCTCCAAACAAGCCGCCACAAATTATTTCAAGCCCTTTGATAAAGCCTTTAAAGGATACGACCTCAGTTATCTCCGTGGCTACTTCAACGATTCCTATGAAGTGGATGATGCAAGGGGACAATCCAACTGGACGCCTGATTTCTTTGAACAGTTTAAAAAACGCAAGGGCTATGACCTGCGCAATCAGCTGCCCGCCTTATTCGGAA
>CAZLRY010000280.1:0-4832 GCA_964561675.1 uncultured Chitinophaga sp. | reverse complement strand
GCAGGGCAAAGATCCCGGCTCCGATGGTAAAACCGACAATGGTTAGGGCCAGTCCCGAAACGCCGATCACCCGTTTTAATCCTTCGTCCTTTTTTTCAATTGACATAAGTGGTATGATTAAAGCCCGGACGGCTGCGCGGCAAGCTGCCTGACTAATAAAGTACTGCAGAGCAGAATTATTTGTTTCATATAGAATCGCTACATGTGGTCAGTTAAAACTAATTTTTTATCATCGCACCTGTTATAAGAAGGAATGGCAGTAGGGAGTTCATAAAAACCGGTTTTGGTGTTTCCTGAAAAGAAGTCCTTAAATATACTGGAAATAGCGGATACTCCCATTACAAGTGATAGGTTTTAGAATATAAGTCTGAAGTTGGCGGGCCAGACTCGTGTTGCCAATAGTTTTTTTCTTTAGAGTTTTCTGTATCAGTAGTCCTGTTCCTCCTGAACCATTGGCCACGTTTGCTGAAAAGAAAATTCCGGGGCTGGGGGCCCCGGAACGAGAATGGTTTAAAATAAATGGACTGGTTATTAATTTATGGAGTATATCCTGATTTTATAAATACCGGGACCGTCAACCTGTTGTTGCTGCAGGTTTTTTTCCAGCTGCTGATTCAGTACAGGGGAAGGAGCTAATATCTGCTTCACAGTTTTTTTCTTGACGTCAAATCCAACAGCATAGCTTCTGCCCCTGACAAATAAAAAGGAGTTGTGCCAGGTTTCATCTCCGTTAAGGTACCGGTAGGTATTCCATTTTTGATTTCTGTACTCTCCTTCCTGCACCTCGGCAATGTGGATTTTTTTCGAGGAAGGCCCCGACAGGAAACTGATTTTTAAGTTGATACCGGCAACAAGGAACTCCTCTTCTCCGGTTTGTATCAGCAATCCATAGGCGTTTTTCTTCTTTTCCATAAATTCAATAAAACACCTGTACTCTCCCAGCATGATCGTAACCGTATCTTCATTTCCTTCTTTTAGTATACCTCTCATTTTTCCGGTCCCCTGATACCTTGTAATCAGGGGCAATAGTTCCTCTTTCAGCAGTTTGAAGCTCAACGCATAGGCATCATCCGATATTAATGACTCAATGCCAAAGGGTCCAAAGCCCAGCGCATTATGTTCGGCCAACACATAATAGGCTTTACCCGGATCCGTTCTTTCACATTCAGGAATAAATAAGGGATTCTTTTTCGATGGCCTGGAATATAAACGGCATACTTCTTTAAAACCGGGCAGGTAGATATCAGGCGCTATAAAATCAATATCCGGTGCGGCCGCCTTATAGATATCCATTACTCTGGATACGGGTCCGCCATTCGGATATTTACCGGGCATTTCTCCCGGATACTGGACCAGCCAGGCATTCACATACATCGGGAGCGGCAGGATGGCTTTCCCTTGTTTACATACTTCATTTATAAAAGTGGCATACTGCCAGGACATGAAAAAGTTCCCGGCATCACCATTATTTTCACCAAAAAGTTCCGCCCAGTTGCCTTTCTGTTTCGCTCCATTGGACAACCAGGCTGTTTTGAGCGCTTGTTCCAATTGCCCCTGGTTAGCCAGAAGGTAATCAACGAGTAGCTGAGGCACGGGCTCTTTATATTTTTTTAACGCGATCTCATTATAGTCCAACTCTGAAAAAGCACCTGCTTCGTTTTCCGGCTGCATCATAATGATATGGTGATGAATATCTTTCTGTTTTATATATTTCATCAACTCAGCAAATGCTTTTGCATCTGCGATCATGGCCGCCGTACAGAATGGTGAAACCGCCGTCATATCCGCGCCTTCTTTATTTTGAATGCGGAAGAAACGATTGGTATCTTTTTTAACCCACAGGGGCACATAAGAAGATTCCCCGTTTTTCCAGGTCGCAAACCAGATTAACACCACTTTCAGCTTCTTTTCATTCGCATTTTTCAGGATGTAATCAATAAGTGTGAAATCAAATTTTCCTTCCTGCGGCTCAAACTGTTCCCAGGCCACAGAGGCAATGACCGTATTCACATTCATTTCTTTTGCGTTTTGCATGGCCTGGCTAAAATATTCAGCCGACGAAGAGGTGGAATTATGCAGCTCCCCGGCCACCATCAGGAAAGGTTTGCCATCCACGATAAGTTGAGCGTGTGTATCCGCCTGTTTAATGTATGGAATTTGAGCCACGCTGTGGTTTGGTATGGCGGCTTTGAGTGGTGGCTGACCTGATACTATATTCAGCGAACCTAACGTGCCGGCGCCATATATAAGCCACCGGGTAAGGAGCAGACGAATCATATATTAATGTGTTTATAAATAAGGGGCGGTAAACCCTAAATTCCGCATGCCGGTTTTTATTTCCGGACAGGAAATAAATAAATCCCAAATGAGGCCCGATCGGTAGTTTTCAATCGCCACCATTATGGGCAATTGATTGTATACCAATTCTTGCGGTCCGACCCAGACCGGATTTGTATTTAAATTAATCGCATCCGCAAAACCGTAATCTTTCCAGAGATAATTTCCCAACTTATAGTAAAAAAATTTCAACGCTTTCATCGATTCATCGGGTGTAAATGCAAAAGAAGATAAGGCGGCAGCAGGGGCGATCACGCCAATATCATTGGTGGGAGAACAGGACGTATAGCCCACATTAGCCGAGCTGGCGGTAAGGCCCCAGCAGGAGTCGGAGTAACCAAAATAATTCTTTGGGTTCTCCATGCAATAGGCCCGGTTAATCAGTGTATGATTTTTTGTTTGTAATTCATAATTGGCATAGGCATCATTCAGCCCTTTAGGTTTAATACACAAAAACGAAAACTGCGACAAAAATAACGGGCCACCGAAAGCAGTTCCCAGTGGCAGGGATAATCCATAATATGGCTGCCCGTTTCTGAATCCTCCATGATTCGCAAAACCGTTATCATACACTTCCTTCGAAATGGAATGCGTGGGAGAGGAGGCGGCCATTACATAGGTGATTAATGCCTCATTCCAGCCCCGGATCATAAACGTTATATCCCAGGTGTTAGTGGGACTCCATAGCCAATACAAGGCATTTTGGCTGTCTTTTTTAAACCAGTTCCAGTCCACATTATGGTATAAGCTGTTTATTTCATTGCGCAAAGCTGTTTCCTGAACATCAGTACCGTTAAAAAACTGGCGGGCCGTTAAAAGCCCCATCATTAAGAATGAAGTCTCAACGAGGTCAGCCCCATCGTCCTTTGGCTGCCAGACAATGACGGAACCGGTCGTTCCATTCATCCGGTGGGGAAAGGCCCCGTGAAAGGTCTGTGCCCTGGTTTTTAAAAAGCCAACCACTTTCTGCATCCTGGCCAATCCTTCCGCGTGGCTGATAAAATTCCGGCTGACAGCCACCGGTAGGCAAAGGAGACCAAAGCCTGTTCCTCCTATGGAACAATCATCCGTTTCGCTGGTATTCGTTTTATCCCTTGCTAATCCAGAAACCGGGTGTCCATAATCCCAAAAGTAGCGGAATGTTCTTTTTTGAACGGAATCGAGCAATGCGTTATCCGGTATCACCGGGAACTTATCAGAAGGATCCATACCAGTACGCAGTGTCAGGGAAAATGAAGAAGACAAAGCCGCATTATTGACCGATTTTAGTGTATTGGAAACAGATACCGAGTATTGCATTAAAAACGCCAATGGCGAGACTGGCTGAATGATCAGTACAGAATCGCCATTGGTAAAGTTGATGGTAACCGGTACGTTTGAAGAAGCAGGTATGGCTGTATAGGTGATCGCATCAGCTACCGTGCTTCTGTCAATTTTAGCTGAGAAATTAAGCTGCAGCACCGCCTGGTTGTTTTGTAATTGAACGGATGAAGTACTGACTAGCTGGTTGTTTATTTTTTTCAGTACCAGGTTCATACTGACCGCCGGTGGCGGCGGGCCGGGTGTATTACTGCCACTCTTTTTGCAGGCAAAAAGAAGGATCATCCATGAAAAAATCTGAAGCATACCCGCTTTCATCTGTTTATACGAATTTTTATAAAAGTTTACTTATAACCTTCCTTTTCCCTGTAAGCCAATCATCGCTTGTAACTGTGCCTGTGTAAAGGCGATATTATAAATCCTGACTTCGTCCAGCTTTCCATCATATCCTTTTATGGATTTGCCCCAAGTCTGATCCGTGGTTACGCCTGTATCGGTATTCCCTCCGAAGATGATTTTGGTGGGCGGATCATTAAACCGGAGATTGGAAAAGCTGCTTTGCACCTGGGGATAGGTATTGCTGCCGCCTGAATCCACCCAACCATCACTTTTCCATTGAGTACCGTTTTTATAGATATTAAATGTTTTAGTCGTGGCATTGTACGTAAAAGTCCAGTTTACCCAGTTGTTATAAACTGAGGCAGTCCACAGGTTATTAAACCAGTTTTCAGGACCATCCCACCAATTTCCGGTCCCAGACACGTTTCTGATATGGTAGCCAAATTGAGAGGGGCTCACATTATTACGATCGGAGCCGGGATATTTCAGAAAATTGAAATTTCCGCAGAAGGGGGCGTTCCAGCTTTGATAATGGGAAGGATTTGTAATGGAAATAATGTCCACCCAATTATCATCCGTGGTGGTGGTGGCCGGATAATACATCCAGAAGCTAAGAGTAAAATTGCCGTTTATTTTGGCTATCTGTGTAGTAATATCTGCTACGGCATACCCATTTGATGAACCCTGTAAAGCATTGCCCAGGTAGCCCGTACTGAAACTTGTATTAACCCCGGTAGCTAAAGTATTGGAAACACTGTCTTTCAGATTGCCTTCAAAGTTCCAATAGGCCACTAAATTTTCGGGTGCTATTTCACTTACAAATGAGTACCCGTTGA
>CAZLRY010000279.1:2621-4837 GCA_964561675.1 uncultured Chitinophaga sp. | reverse complement strand
GAATTACGTTTGGCCATGCTCACCTGCTGTGGAGTCACTTTGCCTTCGTTCATCAATACACCCAACCGCCAGTTAAGTAATTGAGCTTTGGTGATCTCCGTAATCATTTCCGCCAGTTTCTTTTGCTGCAGCTGGAAAGCCCCGATGGGTTTGCCAAACTGGATACGCTCCTGTGAATAACGCAGAGCGGTATCATAACAATCCATCGCCGCACCAATCACGCCCCAGGCGATCCCGTAACGGGCCTTGGTCAGACAACCCAGCGGACCTTTCAATCCCTTCACACCGGGCAGGATATTTTCCTTGGGTACTTTTACATTGTCAAACACCAGTTCACCGGTGGCCGAAGCCCGTAAGCTCCATTTACCGTGTGTGGTGGGGGTGGAAAATCCTTCCATACCTCTTTCCACAATCACGCCTACAATTTCATCTGCTTCATTGCGGGCCCAAACCACCGCTACCTGCGCAAAGGGCGCATTACTGATCCACATCTTGGCGCCATTCAGGATCACATGATCTCCTGCATCTTTAATATTGGTAAGCATGCTGCTCGGGTCAGAACCATGATTGGGTTCGGTCAGACCAAAACAGCCCAGCCATTCACCACTGCCCAGTTTGGGCAGGTATTTCATTTTCTGCTCTTCGCTGCCATACGCATAGATCGGGAACATCACCAGGGAACCTTGTACAGAAGCCGTGGAACGCACGCCGCTGTCTCCCCGCTCCAGTTCCTGCATCATCAGACCGTAAGAAATATAATCCAGTCCGCCGCCGCCATATTGCACGGGAACCGTCGGACCAAAACAGCCCAGTTCACCCAGCTGCTTTACAATATGCTGCGGAAACTCCGCTTTCTGTGCATAGTCTTCAATAATGGGAGAAATTTCTTTCTTCACATAGGAACGTACCGCATCGCGGATCATCAGGTGTTCCTCGCTCAGTAATTCATCAACTGCGAAATAATCAGGGCTTTGGAATAAGTCGGTGCGGGCTGCCATGGCAATCGAATTTAGTTTTGGCAAAGGTATTGAAAACCGTTTGTTTGAGGTATTTCTGTTAGAGTTATCCCGATTAACCACCTGTCATTTTTTTCACAAAAAATTTACCGAAAAATGATACTTTAGGTAAAACAAGTCACATGAAACGGAGTATATCGCTTTTCGCCCTGCTTGCAATTTTACAATTGTCTGTTTCCGCTCAGCAAGACTCCGTCAAAGCCGCCCCAAAAATCAAACAATTCTGGCTGGTGGTGCTGAAAACCGGACCTCAGGATAAAGTCATTACCGATTCTGCCCAGCGGGCAAAGATCTTTGCCGGGCATTTTTCGAATATGGAGCGACTGCACAAAGAGGGCATCCTGAAAGTAGCCGGGCCCTTCGGGAAAAATGATTTTACCTGGAGAGGGTTGTTCATCCTGGATTGTGCGACTAAAGAAGAGGCTGAAAAATATGTAAAGACAGATCCCTCAATAGAAGCCGGGGTATTTATTACGGATATTGTTCCCTGGTACAGTGAGGCGGTGGGGAGTTTTGTGCCGGGAAAACCTAAGGAATAGTCGGGAGTCTGCAGTCGGCAGTCGGCAGTCAACAGCCCCTTCTGAGGAATAGTTGTTGAATATTGAATAAACAGAAGAGCGGGTTGTTATATAATTCCCAAATAAAAAAAATATAAGCCTAATATGATACGGAATTTTTTCTCCGTTGTTGCCGGTGTGCTGACCGCTTCCCTGTTATTTGGTATTGGGGGGCTTATACTGCTACTTACTCAATTGAATAAGATCAAGGGACATGGGGAAGAAACAGATGTGGAAAGTATTGCCAGCAGTTTCACCATTTTCTCCATGCTGATAATTATAATAGCCATGATTATTGGAGCATTTGTCACGGTAAAGATCTCTACGCGGAAAGACCTGGCGCATGGGCTTATTACTGGAGCAGTTTGTGGGGTGCTCTTTGCCTATATTACTGAATTTGATATAACGACTGACACGCTTGTGTTGTACCTGATTATAATGTTGGGAGCCGGTGCCGGGACGTTAATAGGTATGCGTACTAAAAAGAAAAATCAATTACCATCCTGAGTGCTCTGCTGAAATTGAAGTTAAAGTCCGGCCATCGCTAAATACCGGCTCATCTCTTCCTGGTACTCCTTAGCC
Source organism: uncultured Chitinophaga sp. (assembly GCA_964561675.1). Classification (GTDB taxonomy): domain Bacteria; phylum Bacteroidota; class Bacteroidia; order Chitinophagales; family Chitinophagaceae; genus JJ008. The sequence continues at coordinate 2,682 of CAZLRY010000279.1, read as the reverse complement.
ACTTCTCCTGCCCTTTCCGCAAAATCAGTTCCGGAAGAGGCAAAGATGATCGCGCGGCTGG
>CAZLRY010000279.1:0-2521 GCA_964561675.1 uncultured Chitinophaga sp. | reverse complement strand
CCTGCCCTTTCCGCAAAATCAGTTCCGGAAGAGGCAAAGATGATCGCGCGGCTGGCGTTGACCAGGATGCCACAGTCTTTATTCATGGCTTTCTCCGAAATTTCTTTCAGACTGCCGCCCTGTGCCCCTACGCCAGGTACTAGGTAAAAATGTTCTGGAGTGAGTTTGCGGATATTGATGAATGAATCGGCCTGTGTGGCACCGACCACAAACATGGTATTCTCCGGACTGCCCCAGGTGGAAACCGTCTTCAATACCTGCTCATATAACAATCCATCACCGGCCTGTTTCAATTCGAAGTCCTGTGCCCCTTTGTTGGAAGTAAGTCCCAGTACAATGGCCCATTTGCCCGGATGTTGCAGGAAAGGTCTCACACTGTCTTCACCCATATAAGGAGCCACCGTCACTGAATCAAAAGGCAGGGCTTCAAAAAAGGCTTTGGCATATTGATCGGATGTATTCCCTATATCTCCGCGCTTGGCATCAGCAATGGTGAAATGAGAAGTACCGATATATTTCACGGTATCCTCCAGGGTCTGCCAGCCCTTTACACCCATGGATTCGTAAAAAGCGGTATTGATTTTATAGCTGACGCAATACTTACGTGTGGCATCAATGATCGCTTTATTGAAGGCCAGCACCGGATCGGCTTCCGCTAATAAATGCGCGGGGATCTTGGAGAAATCTGAATCCAGTCCTACACAGAGATAAGACTGCTTTTGGCGGATCTGTTCTACCAGCTGGGCTCTTGTCATGCCGCAAAAATACAGGTTGCGGAATTACAAAAAAGGATACTTATTCACCCGCTTACCGGAGTAGTCCGCGGAGCGTCTGCACAAAATTCCAGACTTCCGTATAGCTGTTGTACAACGGCACGGGGGCAAAACGGATCACATCCGGCTCCCGCCAGTCCACGATAAACCCGGCCTTCATCAACCCATCATATACGGCTTTCCCGTTTTGCAGCATCAGCATGGATACCTGGCAGCCCCGTGCTTGATCTTCGCGGGGCGTGATAAACCGGAGCTGTTGGCCACCGGTTTCCTGGTCCAGTTCTTCGAGTAAGGACCAAAGGAAGCTGTTTAGTTTTAATCGCTTTTCCTGAATCGCGTCCCAACCGGCGGCTTCCACGATCTCGAGGGCTGCCCTATGAGCGGCATATAGGAAAATAGCTGGAGTACTCAATTGCCAGCCTTCTGCGCCGGGCATGGGAACAAAGCCTTTCTCCATTTTAAACCGGGTGTTGATATCATAACCCCACCATCCGGCAAACCGGGTCAGGTTGGCCCCATGGTGTTTTTCATGAATAAAGGCACCGCCAATCGCACCCGGACCGGAGTTTAAATATTTATAACTGCACCAGCAGGCAAAATCCACGTTCCAGTCATGCAGTTGTAACGCCACATTGCCTGCTGCATGGGCCAGGTCAAATCCAACCACTGTACCGGCTGCATGTCCCGCAGCTGTAATAGTTTTCAGATCAAATAACTGACCCGTGTAATAATTGATGCCGCCAAATAATATCAGTGCGGTTTCCTCGCCATGTTCCTGAATAACGCTGATAATATCTTCGGTCCGCAGGGTAAGTTCCCCTTCCCTGGGTTTTACTTCAATCACCGCTTTTTCCGGATCGAATCCATGGTGACGAACATGTGTTTCAAATGCATATTGATCGCTGGGAAAAGCCTTGGCTTCACAAATAATTTTAAAACGTTTTCCGGCCGGACGATAAAAACTAACCAGCATCAGGTGAAGGTTAACCGTGAGCTGGTTCATCACCACCACTTCTGAACTTTTAGCACCCACCACAGTAGCCAACGTTTTTACCAAATGATCATGATAATGCATCCATGGTTCGGGTGCATGGAAAAAAGATTCCACGCCCAGGTTCGCCCAGTCCTTCATGATCTTATCGATATAACCGGCGGTTGTCGTTGGTTGTAGTCCCAGGGAATTACCAAGAAAATAAACCTGTTCCTTCCCTTCCTGTACCGGGATGATAAACCGTTCCCGAAAAGAAGCCAACGGATCTTCACGGTCAAGTTGCTGTGCTGTTTCTATAGAAATACGCATAGAGTAATAATTTAAAAAGCCCCCGTTTTTCCACCATCCACCGGGATGCTGGTGCCGTTGATATAAGAAGCAGCCGGGCTGGCGAGGAAGGCGGCCAGTGACGCAATTTCTTTTGTTTCACCGAAACGTTGCGCCGGTATTTGTTTTTCCATTTGTGCGGCGAGTTCTTCCGGACTGATTTTCTGTACAGCTGCATTACTGTTGATCAGGCTTTCCAGGCGACCGGTCTTAATAAAACCGGGTAAAATATTATTGACCGTTATGCCCGCCGCAGCCACTTCCAATGACAGTGTTTTGGCCCAGCCGGCAGTGGCAGCCCGGATCGTATTCGATACACCGAGATTGGGAATCGGCATTTTCACCGACGTGGAAATCACATTGATAATTCTTCCATATCCCGCAGCTTTCATGCCCGGCAATAAAGCCTGTACCAAATGCTGGTTGTTGA
>CAZLRY010000278.1:2709-4840 GCA_964561675.1 uncultured Chitinophaga sp. | reverse complement strand
ACAATCTTCTGTATCTCACTCGTCCCCTCACCAATCGTGCACAGCTTGGCATCGCGGTAGAATTTTTCAACGGGAAAATCTTTGGTGTATCCGTAGCCACCGAAGACCTGGACGGCGTCATTGGCGACTTTGACGGCTACTTCGCTGGCGTAGTATTTGGCCATGGCGGCTTCCTTGGTCATGGGGAGGTGACGGTTTTTTAAATCGCAGGCCTGCAAGATGAGCAATTCAGCTGCCGCAATTTCTGTAGCCATATCAGCGAGTTTGAAGGAGACACCCTGGAAGGAGGAAATGGGTTTATCGAACTGGTAACGTTCTTGTGAATATTGCAGGGCTGCTTCATAGGCTCCTTTGGCGATACCGAGTGAGAGGGAGGCAATAGAGATCCGTCCGCCATCAAGTACTTTCATCGCTTGTTTGAAGCCAGCTCCCACTTCACCGAGCCGCTGACTATCTGGTATACGGCAATTATCAAAAACCATCTCTGCTGTTTCACTGGCCCGCATGCCGAGTTTGTTTTCTTTCTTACCAGCACTAAAACCAACAGCACCTCTTTCCACCACAAAAGTGGTTGAATTGTCTTTGGTCCGTGGTTCACCGGTACGACAAATCACCACCGCTATATCCCCGCTTTTACCATGGGTGATCCAGTTCTTGGTTCCATTGATGATCCAATGATCGCCGTCTTTCACCGCAGTACATTTCATATTGCCGGCATCACTACCGGTATTGGCTTCGGTCAGTCCCCAGGCACCGATCCATTCGGCGGTGGCCAGTTTGGGCAGCCATTTCATTTTTTGTTCCTCATTACCAAATGCCAGGATATGACCGGTACAAAGCGAATTGTGTGCGGCAAGACTGAGTCCGACCGAACCACAAACTTTGGACACTTCTTCAATAATGGTTTTGTATTCAAAATAACTCAGCCCCGCACCGCCATACGCTTCGGGTACCAGTACACCCATCAGTCCGAGCTTCCCCATTTCCTTAAACACTTCTACCGGAAATACCTGGCTCTCGTCCCATTCCATTACATGGGGTCTGATGTATTGATTGGCAAAATCACGGGCGGTCTGTGCTACCTGCTGATTCAGTTCGGAAGGTTGAAAATTCATATTGAGGTAAATCGTAAATGGTTTTTAAAAACTGTGCCACTCCTTATTCCGAAAAGCCGGAAGGGGTGGCACAGTATCTCTGTCAGAGATTAAGCAAGCATTCGTTAAAGGCAGTGTAAAGGTCAGGGTTTTATTTTGAACTAACAAGTGTTAGCCTTAAAATTTTTTCTATGGCAAATTCAACACCAGCCCATCCCAGGCCAGGTGAATTTTATCAGGGAGTTCGGCCTCTATATCGGCATGGAGTCCGATCTGGTGCGACATATGGGTGAAATAACCAACCGGCACCCGGAGTTCCTGCACCATATCCACGGCCTCACCCAGGGTGAAATGAGAGATATGCTGCTGTTTCCGCAGGGCATTCAGGACCAGGATCTCAGAACCACGGATCTTATTCTTCTCCTCCTCCTCTATCCGGTTGGCATCGGTGATATAGGTAAAATTGCCAAAGCGGAAGCCGAGTACAGGCATTTTCATATGCCAGACCTTGACGGGTATGACCGGGATATCTCCCACTATAAAAGGCTCATCGGAAATACTGATCAGGTTCAGTTCAGGAATACCCGGGTAGCGGGTATCCGCAAAAGCATAATAAAAATCCCGGCGGATGGCCGACTCCATCAGCGAGTCCGCATAAATATCAATCGGCATTTTCTGGAAAAAATTATAGGCCCGTACATCGTCCAGTCCGGCCATATGATCCCGGTGCGGATGGGTAAAGACCACGGCATCCAGTTTCTTCACTTTTTCCCGCAGCATCTGGTAGCGGAAATCGGGTCCGGTATCGACTACCAGTGTGGTGGTAGCTGATTCAACGAGAATACTGGAGCGTAACCGGTTATCCTTCGGGTCCGCCGAAGTACACACGGCGCAATCACAGCCAATCAGTGGCACCCCACTGCTGGTACCGGTGCCGAGGAAGGTTATTTTGAGCGGGGGGCAGGTCACAAGGTAAAGTTAACAAGTTTAGAGGTTGATAAGTTGACAGGGAAGGGCAAATATCAACCCCCTGGGAT
>CAZLRY010000278.1:0-2609 GCA_964561675.1 uncultured Chitinophaga sp. | reverse complement strand
AAATAAGGAATGAAAAAGTAGTTGTGCACCACTTTCTCATTCCTTATTCCCGATTTTTTATTTCTTATTTCCCTTAACCCTCCTCTGTTTCCAGCTTCGCCATAATATTCGCATACAGCTTTGCAGACTCGTCGGAAAGATGACCGGGATCGATTTCGAGTTGGGGAATGAGATCAGCCAGGGTATTGATCCGGCCTTCGATTTGCAGGAATTTATTCAGGACCACCACTTTCTTTTGCTCCAGAATGCAATAGCCGCTTTGAAAAGTGCCCCTTTCATAGCGGAGTACGTAGCCGGCCTGTTCGGGAATCGCCTCTAATTTATCCAAGTTGGACTGGGTGTACTTCATATTGCAAATTTAACCTGCAGAATCAGTGAAACTCAGGGGATTTATCAAATCTTATCCACAGGAAAGTTGAAGTAGTCTTAAAAAGGGAAGATTTTTTAAAGACAAGTTTATAAGGTTTAGACTAAGTCACTCAGAAGGGGCTGTTGACTCCCGACTCCCGACTCCGAACTACTAACTGGCTTTGGTTTCCATCTTTATCACCGGCACAATCATCTCCTCTAAACTCACGCCGCCATGCTGAAAGGTGTTGCGGTAATAATTGACATAATAATTGTAGTTATTGGGGTAACAGAGAAACCGGTCTTCCTTGGCAAAGATGTAAGAAGAATTAATGGTCGGCACCGGTAATCCGGCTTCACGGGGATCACGGAAGGCCAGTACTTCCTTGGGTTCGTAGTTCAGGTTCCGCCCATGCTTGTAGCGGAGATTGGTGGTCGTTTGCTTATCACCCACCACTTTAGTTGGCGTCTTCACCCGTACACTTCCATGGTCGGTGGCCAGCACCAGCCGGATCTTTTTATCAGCAATGCGTTTCAGTGCCTGGTGCAGCGGCGAGTGTTCAAACCAGCTGGCCGTGATACTGCGGTAACTTATTTCATCGCCGGCAAGTTCTTTGAGTACTTCCATTTCCGTACGGGCATGACTCAGCATATCTACAAAATTGTAGACGATCACATTGATGTCATTGTTCATCATATTGTGGATATTGTTCACGAGGTCAAGACCCGCCTGGTTATTTACCACTTTGGTATAAGATACTTTGAGGTCGCCCCGGCCGAGCCTTTGCAGCTGGGCTCTGAAAAATTCCTCTTCATGCAGGTTCTTTCCACCTTCCTCATCATCATTTTTCCATTGCACCGGAAATTTCTTTTCAATATCCATGGGCATCATACCGGCAAAAATCGCATTCCGCGCATATTGGGTAGCGGTAGGCAGGATCGCATAAAAACTATCTTCTTCGAGTATCCGGAAACTCTCCGCAAAAATGGGCTGTATGGCTTTCCATTGGTCAAACCGGAGGTTATCGATCAGCACAAAAAACAAGGGCGTGCCTTTTTCAACATGGGGCAGCACTTTAAACTGAAAGAGATTATGACTCATCACCGGGCTCTCCTTGCCCTTGGGCGATAGCCAGCTGGCATAATTCCGGGAAATAAATTTAAAGAACTCGGTATTGGCCTCGCTTTTCTGACTTTGCAAAATCTCCTGCATCTCCGGACTGCCACTCTTTTGCATTTCCAGCTCCCAATAAATGAGTTTTTTATAGAGATCCATCCATTCATTGTAGTCCGGACTGCTGTTGAGCGCGGTAAATAAATGGCGGAACTGCTGCTGGTAGGCCGAAGTCGTTTTTTCGGCGACAAGCCGGCGGTTATCGATGATCTTTTTTAAACTCAGCCAGACCTGGTTGGGATTGACCGGTTTGATCAGGTAATCGCTGATCTGGGAACCAATGGCATCATCCATCAGGTTTTCGGTTTCATTCTTGGTGATCAGCACCACGGGGAGAGATTGCTTTACTTCCTTGATCTTGGCCAGTGTTTCCAGTCCGGTGATCCCCGGCATGCTTTCGTCGATCAGCACCACATCCACGTGGTTCTCCTTCACATAGTCAATCGCATCAAACCCATTGGTGAAAGTGGTTACTTCATAGCCCTTATTCTCAAGAAACAGTTTCTGAGACTGTAAGCTTTCGATTTCATCGTCCACCCAGATTATTTTTGCAATTGCCATTCGGTTTCAGTTTTATGATATGATTATAGCCGGTCAACTTTCAAATTTAGCTTATTAACGGTTGCTATTGTACTTTTGCCATCCGCCCGCTCCGGGCCTTTAACAAAACAGCAACAATGCCCTCTGTCCGCAAAATCATCAACGACCCGGTCTATGGTTTTATTACTATTGACCACCCGCTGATCCTGGAAATCATTTCCCACCCGGTTTACCAGCGGTTGCGGAATATTCACCAGATGGCGTTTGCCCACCTGGTTTACCCGGGTGCGGTACATTCCCGGCTGCATCATTCCCTCGGGGCTTACCACCTGATGAAAATGGCCCTGGGCGAATTAAAGAGCAAAGGAGTTGATATTTCCCCCGAAGAAGAACTGGGTGCCCAGGCGGCCATCCTGCTTCACGATGTGGGTCACGGCCCTTTTTCCCATGCGCTGGAACAGGAACTGGTCCGGAATGTCCATCATGAAACCCTTTCCCTGCTGCTGATGCGGCAACTCAATACTGAACTGGAAGGAAAGCTGGATAC
>CAZLRY010000277.1:0-4842 GCA_964561675.1 uncultured Chitinophaga sp. | reverse complement strand
GGCAGAGTATCGGCATATTATTGGCGTCAAACATCCCGAATCCAAAACCAAAACAGAAAGCTGCGCCAATAATATGCATTAAAGAATGGCCATAGCCGATTAGTACCAGGGCAGGAATCGTGAGGGCCAGTCCGATGGCACTGGTATAGATTCTGCCCCTGATATTTTTCTGCACCCATCGATCAGATAATATGCCGCCAAAAATCACGCCTATAAATGAGGAGCAGGCAATGGTAATCGTGGAGATAGGGCCGGCTTTACTCATGTCAATCCCCAGGTTTTCGGAGAACAAAGTAGGCAACCAGTTTTTAACTCCCCAGCCCGGCAAACTGGGTACGGCGAAGTAAAAAAGGATGATCCAGAAAGAGATATTGGTCAGCAAGAGTCCCAGACCTTTCAGCAACGGGGTTTTGTTTTTAATGGGATTGATCGCATCTGTGATGGGTTCATCCGGAACCGTTTTTTCTCTTAAAAATAAGATCAGCACGACTGAATAAACGATGCCAATAATTCCAAAAGAATGAAAAGCCTGTTGCCATGAGAAATTATCTGCAATGGTGGCTCCGAATCCACCCAGGGCCTGCCCCATGTATAAACCGGTCATGTGAATCCCCACTGCGAGTGACCTGGTTTTTGACGAATGATAATCGGCGATCAGGGATAAGCCGGCAGGAATATATAAGGCCTCACTAACTCCCATAATCGCCCTTAACCAGTACAACTGATTAAAGGTGGTTGCATATCCCATTGCAAAGGTAACGGCGCTCCATACAAACAGGCTGCCTACGATCAGCCATTTCCTGTTTATCTTATCTGCAATGATACCGGATACCGGGCTCATGAAACCATAGATCCAGAGAAAGATAGCCATGAGGTATCCGAAATTGGCAGCGGACTGCAATTCCGGAATATCAGTCTGCATGGAAGGCTTCATGGTACTGAGCATCTGCCGGTCCATATAGTTCAGCAGCGCCACAACCCAGAGCAGTGCTACTACGATCCAGGGGTATTTGTTGGATTTTGTCATGGACGTTTATGCCTGATTTTGAGCGAAAGTATTTTCGGCGAACGGACGCCGGCTCTTATTTCTCCGGAAGCTATAAGAATCCCGTGATTACCTTTCACTGCGGTGCAGGTAACCGGTGTATCATATGGAATCTCAGCTACTGAACTCCAGCTGTCATTTTCAATAGTATACTTCAGTATTTCACGACTGAACCCCGGGTGTGTGGATTGCAACTGATTCTTCTCCCGTATCAGTTCCTGTTTTTTTACTGGGTCTGTTTCAGCGTTAATAGCGGCAATCAGCGTTTCTGCTTTATTGAAAACCAATCCCCGATCGCCGCCGAAAAGCAGGATCGTATTCCCATCTGATTGTATGCCGGTACCGGCGCACAATGCATAGGGCAAAGCTGCTTTTCCTGTCCAGTTGTTGCGCTTGATATCATACACCCATAAGGAATGATAGATTGTGCTGATTCCGTTACTGTTTTTCTTTCTGCCACCACTGAGGTATAAATAATCTCCGGTTTGATTACTGCCGGCAGTAAGTACTGCATGTGATACCGGTTGCGGAATATCCGCCAGTTTTTTCCAACCAGCCACCCTGTAGTTGAGATCAAGTGCCAGCAAACTGGCGAATGCCTGGCTGTTGTTTTCACCACCGGCGAGGTAAACAGTATGACCAAGCAGCGCGATGGATGCATTGCTTACGGGTTCTGGTAAAGACGGCAGGGCTGTAAACCGGATTTTCCCATCCGTTTCAAAGGCAATCAGCCATACCTGTTCGCTGAAGCCCGATTCATTTTCTCCGCCGGCATAAAGCAGTCCATCGTTTATACTGCAACTGGCAGCATAAGCAACTGGCCGGGGAAGTGTATCAGTAGCGGATTGTAGTTTAAGTTTACGACGATCCTGGCTGTAGATATAAACCTGGTCGTGGTATTTTTTAGCGCCCCCCTCCCAGGGCATACCCCCGGGAAAATTGGCTCCTCCGGCAACAATGAACCTGTCTTTATATACACCGGTTACCGGTCCGGCAACTCCAATTGATACAGCCTTTCCTGTTTCTGCCGGTAATTCATTGGCGACCTTCCATTGAAGGGTAAGCTCACTTTTTTTTTGGGCAAAAACCGGGGTGGCAAATAACATAAGTTTCAGGATGGCAAATAGTTTCAAAGTGAAGGGTTTATTTAAAAACGGGCTGTTTTGCGGGTTTTTTTGAACAGAAGCTGCTGAAATCAAGTTGTTCCACCTCATTTTTGAATAGTTCAAATGCGGCTTCGGTCATATTACTCACAGGCAGGCGAAAGTCTCCACAGTTCAGGTTTATCAGTTTCATATATGCTTTACCGGTAGCGATGCCGCCATATTTACCTAATAAGCGGATCATATCAATTGATTTTTGCTGTAAAGCCTGCGCTTTTTGAAGGTCACCTTCGTTGAAAGCCTGAATCAGTTCATAGTAGAGGGGTGCTGCATAATTGTAGGTGCTGCCAACGGCACCTCGGCTTCCCAGGCTTAAGGCAGGCAGCATATTTTCATCGCGGCCCCAGAGCATATCATATTTACCTTGCCGGAAGTGGATACAGGACTGGAAGTCCATGAAGTCCTCATGGGTGTATTTAATACCGGCAAAATTGGGAATACTGCCTTCCACGGCTTTAAGCAGATCAATCATCGGGAACCCCACTCCGGTCAGTACGGGGATATGGTAATAATAAAAAGGCATATCCGGTACGGCGGATGCCACATCACGGCAGCACCGGGCCAGTAATTCAACATTGGCTGGTTTGAAATAAAAGGGAGCGGTAAATGAAACGGCATCGAGTCCCGTTTCCCGGGCATGTACCGCCAGTTCAATACTATCTTGCAGGCAGGTGCCACCAACGAGTGGCATCACGGTAAACCGGTCATCATTTCTTGAACAGGCTGCCCAGGCTTCAGCAACTGCTTTTTTTTCTTTCAGTGTCAGGGATACCCCTTCCCCGGTGGAACCGCAGATAAAAGCACCGGTGATACCATTTGCTTTCAGCATTTCATAATAGGATGGGATAAGATCCAGGTTCAGGGACCCGTCTTTATGCATGGGTGTAAACGGGGCAGCGATCAGACCTTGTAATTTTTTATTTGCCATAAGGATTAATCTAACGTGAAGTTATTATACAATTGTCTTAAAAAAACCGGGGGCAAGAATACCCCCGGTGATTGCTTGCTGTATGCTAACTGCTTATGAGAAATGCCACTTATTAATAGCCCTGCGTTTGTGTAAGCAGGGGGTCTGCATTGATCATGGTCAGCGAAAGAGGTAACAGGAATTTGGCGGTGCTTGTCGGCGAAAAGTAAACAGGATTCAGGTTTGCATAAACATATGCATCACCCGCTCTTCTTAAGGCCCACCAGCGTTTGCCTTCTGCGATAAATTCTTTCAGGTATTCCTCCAGTATTGCGTTCATATTGTCTGTAATCCCACTGTTTGTATAAGGTGTATAACCCGCTCCGTAGCCTCTTTGCCGGATCGCATTGATTTCAGCAGATGGATCTTCGCCCAGTTTTGTTTTTGCTTCGGCTAAAAGCAGTAGTACGTCTGCGTACCGGTAAATCGGGAAATCGCTATTGTAAACCTGTGAGGTGCCTGCGGTAGTGCCGATATATTTTGTCAGAAAAACACCGCGGGTAGCGAATGGAGATGCATTGGAATACATCACCCGGAAACTACCAGTAATACGTTGATCTGCTGGTAATGCAGTCAGTCTGTTTATCATGGTCTGGTTCATACCTACCCGGTTCGCTCCATTTACATAGGGAAATGCGGAGGAAACGGTAGGGGTGGCTGCCTGGGCAAATGACAGGGTATTTGCCTGTATGGAATTCACCAGGAAACTGCCGAACATGCCCATTTGTGCCTGTTGTAATTCGTAATTAAGCGCGAATATTATTTCCTTGTTATTGCTTTTTTTCGTCGGATCAAAGATGTCCGTGTAATTAGCCTGAAGGTCGAGTGCAGCTCCCTGAAGGTTTCTGACTTCCTGTAAAGCGTTTTTTGCAGTGGTGAAATCTGCATTTCCGCCTCCCATATGGGTACCTGACCAGATAAATACATCCCCTTTCAGCAGCAGGGAAGCCATCCTGCTCCAATAAACCCGTTTACCAGCGGGCAACGAATTAGCGGCGCCAAATAACTGCAGCGATTGTTCAATGTCCGCTTTTACCTGTGCCATTACGGTGTCTGCACCGGTGCGTCTTTTATAGGTCTCTGCGGTGTTGGTAATTGTTTCAACCGGTTCTGTGTTTAAAGGAACAGCTCCCCAGGTTTTGACCATTGTATAATAGACATAGGCCCTTAAACCATGGAGCTCGGCCAGTATGCGGTCCTTTTCTGTAGTCGTAAGCGGAGTCTGAGGTATAATGTTTATGACATTATTGAAATTGTAGATAAGGTTGTAGAAACCGCCCCAGTTGTTAAAGGGCACATTCAGGCTGCTGATATTATGCCGATACAGGTTTTGTAATCCGCCGTCTACTGATTCTGTAAACAGGCCATCCACCCAAAGGTCGGAACGCATTTCGCCCAGTTGGAAGAAAGTGGCATCAAAAGCCCTGAACCGGCCATAGGCACCGTGATAAAGGGTTCGGGCCGCATTCGGGTCCTTTAAAGCCTGATCTTTACTGATTGTGTCCTGCGGCACTACTTCGTCCAGTTTTTTGGTGCATGACAGGATGCCCAGCATGAGCAGGAGCGCTCCTGATATTAATATTGTTTTATTGTATTTCATTTCAGTGTTTTTTGTATTGAACAATCAATTATAATATTACCCGTACACCAATGGTCAGTCTTTTTGG
>CAZLRY010000276.1:0-4857 GCA_964561675.1 uncultured Chitinophaga sp. | reverse complement strand
TCGCTCTTCTGAAAGAATCTTATCATCTTTTAAGAGGCTGTGGTAGGGTTTCTTTGGAAACAACAAAGGAGAAAACAACAAGGTATCAATCGCGCGTTCTTTCCCCCAGTCTTTTTCAGATGTATGCTTTTGAAGCCAGTTGATGTCATGCGCCAGGATATTATGTCCGCAGATGAATTCAGCATCTTTTATAAAGTCAAAGAATCCCGGAATATCCTTTTTGTGAAACACAGCTCCATCATCCCGGATGCAGCCGATATCTTCAATCGTTTCCGTTTGGGGGTTGAGTTCGATATCAAAGAAGGCGATCCTTTTCATGACTAACTATTTTGAAAAGGGTTTGTACCAGGCTGATGACAAAGCGTTGCATTCCGGTTCAGGCAACAGGGCTGATCTCCGGCGGCATGAGTAAACATGCAGGCTTCATGTCGGTGGCAGATGTTCAATCTGGTGGTTGATAAGGTAGAAGGCTAAGATACAATATAACTCCAGGATTTTATAGCATGGGAGAGGTCTAAAAATATGGCGATCAGCTGAATGAGATAGTAAAACTCCGATGATGTACAAAAAAACAGCCGGCAATTTACCGGCTGTTTAAAATATTACCCTATATATTTATTTGCTAATACAAGTCACCGGTTTTCCGATACTTCATATCATAAAACACCGCCTTTTTAAAAGGATTTCTTCCTGCATTGTCAATCTTCACGATCCGTATTGAAATCTCCCGCCCCTTGTAGGTAAACACCTGGTAATCTTCACCCACTTTCATGTAGATGGTAGAAATAACCTGGTTATCCGTTGTATTCGTGAGCTTCAGTATAGCATCTTGATTTCGCCTGTCCAGTTCAAGGCAACCGATCCGTAAATCCGCATACTCCCGGTAATAACCTTTTTTAATCCAATTGACATCTTTGATCAGGGCGTCGGACAGGTTTTGGGTTTCTTGTTCGTTGGGGTCTTCCCTGGCAAATTCAGGACGGAGACGAACATTTTTTGGACGGAGAAATCCGACATAGGCTTCTTTTACGGCTTCCCGGATCACAGATTCTGCGATCCACACAAAACCGCCGTTACCAAAACTCACATCCCATGAGTTCATTACTTTAAACGCACCGATGGTGTCATTATACCCAACACATATCATTGCATGATAGGAGTTTTTTATCGGTGTATTGTTTTGAAAAACATCCCAGACAATCGGGCGCCGATTCCCGGCACTCCGATCTCCGTATGTTTGGTTAATGAAACTTTTGTCTAAATGCACCCCAAGAACAACAGCGTTACTATCATTTAGTTGTGATTTAATTTCAATTGGATCAATTTTCCTGTTTGCCGGAGCCTCAAAAGCATCAAACACTTTATTGAACGATAAAAGCTGGTTGTTTAACGCTGTTTGCCGTTGAAGAGCTGTGGCCCTTCGGGAGCAACTACCTGTATCATAGGGAAATTGATTAAGGTTTAATCCCCCGGCTTCTGTTGCAAATTTCATAGCCTCACTTAAATAAATCCCTTCCTTGCAAGTAGGATCATTGGTAAGATGGTTATAAATAAATGCCGGACTGAAGACCCTTGAGCGGTTAACACTTCGGTCCTGATTCAATAAAGTCCAACGTTCCTGCCTTTGCTTTAAATAGCTGAGTAAACCATACGCGACAGACCAACCGGCACATGAGCCTTGTGTATATCCTTGCATACCAGGTGTCGGAAACATGCTTGTTAAATCAATACTTGGTTTAAGACTTGATATACCACCAGCCCTTGGCCTTACTATTGCAATATTAGTTAACTGGCCTTCTTTAGGTACCGGCAGATTATTTTTAAACTGTTGTGCCTTTGCTGCAAAAGAACATGTTGTTAAAAGATAAAAAATCAATTTTTTCATACACTAATTTTAAAAGTTATACTGAATGCCGAAATAAAGTTTTGGCGGTTTGAAATCATACTTCAGCTCCTTCTCTATATCACTGGTGCCACTTACTACCTCATTTAGTTTGAGCTTATCCAATGTTTTTATCCAGCTGGAAGCGGCACCAACCGTAAATGATATTCTGCGCAATCCGGTATTCAGTCGAAATCCACCCCCGATCATTAACACAGGAAAATCTGAATTCTCTCCTACACCAATTTGTATCAATGGGTTTACATTCCAGTCCTCACTGAAGTAGACAAAATTCACCATTGCCGTAAAATTCATTTTCTTAAATTTTTCCTCTCCGGCTGAGGAAACTACCTGCTGACCGGCATTATTGGTAGTGGTACCATACTTGGGAAATGCAAGATCCAGGTAGGCAATACCTGTGGATACTTCGGGTATAAAACGTTGAAATTTCCTGAACCGTAGTACACGTTTAACTAATGGTTTCTTTTCCGATGTTACAATCTCATCATCCTTTATCTCCATACCAGACTGGTTGATAGTGACATTCAGGATGACGATCTTCTTATTGGGAGCTAACACATATATGGGATCATTGAACCATACAGGGGCAAATTCAGGCTGTGCTTCAGGTTTTGCAAGGAAATCAATGATGAATTTTTTCGCCCTCTCAAGATTATCCAGGCGGGTTCGTTTATTGAGATAAGCGCTTTTAAGGTCCTTATATATCTGTGTAAGCACATACCTGATAATGATCGAATCGCTTCTTGGACAGCTGAATGTACTCAGTGATTTGTTTAATTTATCAAGTTGCTTTCTGATATAATCATAATGGCTACGAAATACCCTGATGCTGTCATTTTCAATCTTATCAACTTCCTTTTTTACATTTTCTTTATCGTTGAATGAAATTTCCCTCAGCTGCAAAAAAGTGGCATTTATGCCCTTTTTCATGTCCATTTCCAGGCTATCTGATATACTTTTGATGTCCGCAGATATCAGGTCAATCGACGGACAGAGTAATACATCCTGTGTGACCTTAGGTGATTTATCCTTTTTATTCTTTTTTTGAGTATTCCCGGCTTTTACCCTTTCATTAATAGTACTTGACTTAGGCACGATTGATTCGAGACGGGAAAAAATCGTTTTGAACGCCTCCTCTTCTGCAACCGATATGGGGTCTGCAATTACAGTCGTTGCCGTATCATACGAGTATTTGAGCGGGTTCAATGCCTGCAAGTGAATATTGACTCCGGAACGGTGAATCAGAAATATGGAGGAGTCTGGTAAAGGTTTAAAATTGGTGGTACTTTTCAGGTTATACTGAAGCATTGTTCCGATCTGCTGCAGGTAGATTTTATCATTCTGCCGGACATTTATTCCATTACTTAATACATCATTGACAGTTTGTGTATACCCGCTTATAAATAAAAGCAGGAATGCCATTTGTAAAAGAAGTTTTCTCATTGCTTTGGTTTTTATCTTTAACGATTATCGATTGTAAAGATTAAAATCCTGCAATGGTTGGCTTAGGGTATTTTCACCATGTCTGGGGGGTGTTTTAACGGGGAGGGAATAATATACGGTGTTGAATACACGATAGAGAGATTTTTCGTTCTCATTTAAGCATTTCTAAGTAGCTCCGTTAAAACAAATCAATCATTCACATAACTCTGCAAAATCCTCTCCTGCTCCAGCCTTCCATTCTTCTGCTCCAGCAAATCAAACGCTTCGTGCTCATCACTTGTTAATTGCTCCAGCTTATCGCGTCTGTAGATTCTTGGCTGTATATCAAGATATGGCTGGTGTGTGGTAATACAGGCTATATCCATAAACCGGCTTTGCACTTTCGGGTACATCGCCCTGAAATCATTCAGCATAGAAAATCCATCTTCGTCAAGGTCGCCCCAGTAATACAGGTTCGTTGTAGTAAACATAGGAATACTCGTAAGCAGGGATAACGCTTTGCCCCTTGACCAGATAACCAATCCGTTCTTAATATCAGGTAGCATATAAAGCGCGGTTTCGTTTTCCACCACCCAAATTTCATCCGGTTGCCAGAGCTGTTTTCGTAGCTCTTCCACCGAAAGTCCGAACACTTCAATCCCGTGCAGGTTTACTTTGGCCGCCTCCATATCCAGCCACCGGAGTGTAAATAGGTAGGGCTTTTGCTTGATCCCCAATGCTTCTTCGAAGGACTGATCGGGTTGTTCAAATAGAGTAGGTTGGAGGAATTGTAGTAATGATCGTATGAGTTGTTTATTCTTTTCGATAAACTTGGTATGGACCGGTACGGGCACATTCCTTAAATAGTAGTGGCTTAGTTCATTGTTTATGAGATAATCGGTAACCGAAAATATCCCCGGCCACTCTTCCCGGTAATCCAACACAAGTTGTGGTGATGTCGCCAGCCATTGGCTTAAGACAGGCTTTTCGCTCAGTATAAAAGCAAGTGTCTTGGAAAAAACAGAAAACTCCGCTGATTTATCCGTCAGAAACAGCAGATCTTCGGGTGAAGTAATATTGATAGATGCCGGCCATTTTTGATGGCCAAGTTTCTTACTATCCCAGCTCTCCCATTCAATCGTCCAGCCATTCCTGTCGGCCGATTTTTCTAGGGAACAATAATACCGGATGGAAACATGCAGCTCTGCCGTTGAGCCCGGTCTTTTCTTACCTCCACGAAGTGTGATACGTTCAAAAGGGCTTCCCAGGATATACGATTTCAGGTATTGATCGTAGGCTTTGAAAAGCTGGGATTGGAAAATATCGGACATCTGTGAAATTTTTGGAACAATTTATTTATTACCTCTCTTCCCCGATATTTTCTACAGTTGTTTTTTAAAACTATCCTCCCTTCTTTTTCGGTCTTTTTTACAAATCGCCACTATTATTTAACAGTTGATATACGATAAATGGCTCATCCTTCATATAATATTTCAAATAACAAAAGTCTTGGGCACAAAAAGGAAGAATAG
>CAZLRY010000275.1:0-4881 GCA_964561675.1 uncultured Chitinophaga sp. | reverse complement strand
TAATATTAAAAATAGCATCAAAATATGGCAGCTAAATTGAATCTGGACAAACTCGACCTGCAGATCATTCACCATATGATGGAGAATGCGGAGATCTCTTATGCGGATCTGGGTAAAAAACTATTTGTTTCCGGGGGTACCATTCACGTTCGTATCAAAAAACTCCAGGAAGCAGGCGTGGTCAAAGGTACACGTTTGAGCGCCGATCTCAAACAACTCGGCTATGACGTGATCGCCTTTATCGGCATCTACCTCAAAGAAAGCGGGCTCTATGATACCGTTGCCCGTGACCTCCAGAAAATCCCGGAAATCGTACGTCTGAATTATACAACCGGGAACTACAGTATGTTCGCGGAAATTGCCTGTAAGGATATCAGTCAGCTGCGCTCCGTCCTGCACGACCAGCTCCAGAAGATCAAAGGCATTGAACGTACCGAAACCTTTATCTCCCTGGAAGAGAGTTTCAGCCGGAATGTAAAAGTGATCTGATCTTTTTCATTGATCATCATGAAAACCACTGCCAGATTTTACTCATCCCTCGGTCTCCTCCTGGTATTGAATGTACTGGTTAAGCCACTGTGGATCTTTGGCATCGACCGCCCGGTGCAGAATCTGGCCGGTACGGCCGTCTATGGGGCCTACTTCGCCCTGTTCAATCTGGTATTCATGCTGAATTTTCTGCTGGACTGGGGACTCAGCACATTTCTCAACCGGGAACTGGCCGCTGACCCTGCAGCCTACAGCCGTAAAACCGGATTTTTTCTACGGCTTAAGCTGGTAATGCTACTGCTCTATGGCGCAATAGTGTTTTTCATTGCCCGGGCCAGCGGCATCGAAAACCAGCGTTGGCTTTGGTTACTCATCGGGATACAATCCCTGACCTCTCTCTTCCTTTTTGCCCGGGCCATTATCAGTGCGCATCAATGGTTCAGGACCGATGCTGTGTTTTCCGTACTGGATAAAATCCTGATGATACTTTTATGCGGCGGCTTTCTTCTATTCCCAGCCTGGGGCCAATTAAGCATTGACCGGTTTTTATGGATACAACTGATCTGTACCGGTATTGCGCTGATTGCCGCCCTGATTCTGCTCTGGCAAAAAGGTATCCGGTTTTCCATCACAAATACACATGAAAAAATCCGCCCGCTTTTCCGGACAGCACTGCCTTATGCATTGATCGTACTCCTGATGTCGGCCCATTACCGGCTCGATGGCTTCTTACTCGAACGACTGCATCCGCAAGGGGCCTATGAAGCAGGAGTCTATGCAGGGGCTTACCGCTTACTGGATGCGGCGAATATGGCCGGCTACCTGCTGGTCTCCTTCCTGCTTCCCTTTATTGCCAGGCATCAGTCCGAAAAATCCGTAGTGAACGAGGCCGTTTTATTCATCCGCCATTTCTTATTATTACTGGCATTCAGTGTCACAGCAATGGCCCTGCTGCTGGCGCCCTGGATGCAATCCTTATTATATCATAACGACTCACCTGCGGCCATCACCGTATTGCAATACTGCCTGCCGGCCCTTATTGGCTATTCATTGGTACAGGTATATGGAACTGTGCTTACAGCCACCGGACATATATGGACCCTTAGCGGAATTGTTTTGGTTGCCTTATTGCTGAATACCGGTCTCAACATCTACTGGATCCCCACCCATGGCGCCCTGGGTGCCTGTTATGCCGCCCTGATCAGTCAGACAGCTTGCGGGATGGCCTGCATGCTGATGGCCCGGCACAAAACCGGATTGTCCATTCAATGGCAATCCCTGTTTACAACGATATTAATCGGGGCCATGCTGTTTTGTTTTCTTTACTTTGGCCAGTCATTTATTTCAAATACGACAGGACTGATTTCCGCTGGTATTGTATTTGTATTTGGCCTGGCGGTTATGACCCGGTTAGTTGACCTGCGGAAATGGAAACAGCTTTTTATAAATCATTAAATACTGAACATGCCCGATCTTTTTACCTTAATCAGAAACTGGTGGAAGCCCATCCTGCTGCTGTTGCTCTTATCATTGACCGCGGTGGGTGTAATCGTATTTACCAAAAGACCGGAATACCGGTCTGTGGCTACTGCCGTTCCGGCCAGTACCTACAGTTCGGATAAAGCAAGGATCTTTAACAATAATATTGAGCAACTCTATACAGCCCTCGGTACACCGGATGACCTGGACCTGGTAGTGGGTACCGGTAAACTGGATACCGTTTATCTCGCGGTGACCCGCAAGTTCAACCTGCAGGATCATTATAAAATGGAAGAAAAAGGAGACGCGGCCATTTACAAAGCCGCCACCCTGCTGAAGAAAAACAGCAGCGTGACCAAGAGTGAATACGGGGAACTGAAAGTCAGTGTATGGGATACAGATAAAAACCTCGCCCCCCAACTGGCCAATGCCGTGATGAAACAACTGCAAACCATGCACCAGCATCTGCAACAGGCCGGAAACGAAGCCAGTTTACAATCGCTGTTGGCTATGAAAGAAAAATTAATAATAGAAAGGGAACTAACTAAAATGGATGAGGCAAAAGCAACCATTTCGGCAAGATTGGCGGAATATGATAAGCTGATCGGTCAGTATCAGTTAATCCAGAGTAATCCATCTCTCGCCCTGATTGTGGTGGAAAATGCAAGGGCCAATGATTGGCCTGATCGCCCGAAACGGGGACAATGGTTGCTGGGTACTGCTGTACTGGCCCTGCTGTTTTCTTTATTGCTGGCGGCTTTCCTGGAGAGCCGTAAAAAAAGGAATGCTTGAAAACGGCAGTGACCAATAGAACTAACCTGCTCTTCGGCTTATTTGCAGGACTCTTCCTGCTGGCCCTGGTTGCGGCTTCCCTGCTGGAAAGTTATTATGTATTAGCAATTCCATTCGGAGTGCTCCTGCTGAATGCCGGCTGGCGAAATCCTTCACTGGTCTTTTATGGATTGCTGTTCAGTCTGCCGCTTTCATTTGAATACAGTTTCAGTGCCACACTCGGTACCGATATTCCGGATGAATTACTGATGCTGCTTACGGCCGGACTTTTTCTGATCTATGGAATTTACAACCGCCAGGCAATCAGCCGGGAGATAAAGACACATCCGCTCATTTTTTTACTAACGATTCTTTGCGGCTGGATGCTGGTTGCTATCCTTTTTTCCACGCATCCGCTGATCTCGGTCAAATACGGACTGGCCAAAACCTGGTACCTGGGTGCTTTTGTGCTGGCCCCGTTGTTGGTCTTTACGAATAAAGCCTCCATACGCACGGCTGCCCTGCTACTCGCTGGTTCTATGTTATTGATCTCACTGATTGCGCTGGTTCGTCATGGACTGACCGGATTCAGTTTTGCCACCGTGAATGAAGCGGTGAGCCCTTTCTTCCGGAATCATGTCAACTATTCAGCAATGCTGGTTTGTATGATCCCGCTATGGATCGCTTTTTATTATCTGGCCAAAAAACAGGCTCATCGTCGTTTGATCGGAATAGTAATTCTTCTTTCCCTCACCGCCCTGTTTTTTTCTTATGCCCGTGGTGCCTGGCTGGCATTATTGGCAGGGGGAGTGGCATTTTTATTGATCCGTAAACGGAAATTAGTAACTGCCTATCTTCTTTTTATCCTGCTGGCCTTAGCTGCCGTATTCTGGTTGCGTCATGAGAACAACTACCTGCGCTTTGCCCATAATTATCAACGCACTATTTTTCACAAAGATTTCGGAGATCATCTGGTAGCCACCTATAAACTGAAAGATGTATCCACGGCCGAACGTTTCTATCGCTGGATCGCGGGGGTACGTATGATCAGTGATCAGCCCCTGACTGGATTTGGTCCCAATACCTTCTATGATAATTATAAGCCTTACGGGGTGCCGGCTTTCAAAACCTGGGTGAGTGATAACCCGGAACATTCCACCGTACATAATTATTTCCTGCTGACGGTGATTGAACAGGGGTGCCCGGGACTGTTTTTCTTTTTACTCTTACTGGGTGCCATGCTCTGGTATGCCCAGCATCTCTGGCACCGGACAATGGATCCGTTTTATAAAACCACATCGATGGTTACAGGGGTAATGTTGGTGATGATCATTACGGTGAACTGCCTGAGTGATCTGATTGAGACGGATAAAGTCGGGAGTCTTTTCTTTTTGTGTTTATCACTGCTGATCACAGTGGATCTGCAGACACGAAAGAATAAAACAGTAGATGCCCCTTAATTAAACACGCCCTCTTACATTCAGGGCATCTCTCAGCCCGTTTCCAAAAAGATTAAAAGCCAATACGAGCAGCATAATGGCAAACCCGGGGGCCAGGGCCAGCATGGGATTCTGCGTAATAATGAAATTATAATTCTCTTTGATCATGAGCCCCCAGCTGGGCATGGGGGGTTGTACCCCAACACCGAGGAAACTCAATCCCGCTTCAATCACAATCGCAGAAGCAAAATTGGAAGCAGCGATCACCATCACAGGTCCCATGATATTGGGCCATACATGCCGTACTATGGTACGGATATCAGAAAAACCCAGGGCCCGGGTAGCTTCGATATACTCTTTCTCGCGTTCGGCCAATACCTGGCCACGGACAAGGCGGGCCACATTCACCCACATGGTCAGACCAACGGCAATGAATACCTGCCAGAATCCTTTTCCCAGGGCTAATGTAATCGCGAAGACCAGTAATAAAGTGGGTATACTCCAGATCACATTGATAAACCACATGATGACCTCATCTGTTTTGCCCCGGTAAAAGCCGGCCAGTGATCCCAGTAGTAAGCCGATACTTAAAGAGATGATGACGGTGATCAGTCCTACGCTCAGACTTACCCTTGTACCTACAATAATCCGGCTCAGAATATCACGACCGTATTTATCGGTACCGGTGATGAATTTCATTTTG
>CAZLRY010000274.1:0-4890 GCA_964561675.1 uncultured Chitinophaga sp. | reverse complement strand
TGGCGCATGAGAATTCGAAGATCAATCAGGAAAAAACAGCGAAACAGAATAAGAACGAGGATAAGCAATTGTATCCTGATCAGACGTATACCAGTACCTGGTGCCAGAAACTGGGCAAGGAAAAAATATGTCTCCATTATTTCGGGGCCGGTCATACCAACGGGGACAGTTTTGTTCATTTCCAGCATGCCAACATTGTACACTGCGGCGATCTCGTCTTTAACCGCCGACATCCGTTTGTGGACCGCGGGGCTGGTGCCAATATGAAAAGCTGGATCTCTGTAATCGATAAAGCTTTGCAAACCTTCGATGCCAAAACCCGGTTTGTTTACGGACATGCCGGCACCGGTTTCGATATTACCGGAACGGCCGACGACCTGAAGGCTTTCCGTGATTATATTGGAAACGTACTGAAGTTTGTTGAAGGAGAAATGAAATCTGGAAAATCGAAAGAAGAAATCCTGAAAGCCACCTTAATTCCCGGCAGTGAGGCCTGGAAAACGGAAGGTATTCAACGGCCCTTACAAGCGGCCTGGGAAGAGTTGAAGGGGTAGACGGTTGACGGGTTGATAGGTTGACAGGTTGATAAGTTCAAAAGGACAATCCCCTTATCACGATCTCATTTCTCTCTTTTTTCTTCTTTGATCTCTTTAGCGCCGCCCGCAGGGCCATTAGCGGTTTCAAAGGTTTAAAAGGTTTCAGAGGTTCCAAAAGTTAAGTACACTACCATTATCACGCCCCACTCACCACTCACCACTCACCATTCACCACTTCCCTAATACTCAAATTTCCTCAGCCCCGGTGCCTTAAACCAGGTCACCACCACCACCAGCAACGTCATACAGCCGCCGAATATTACAGAAGGCACGGTACCAAGGGCCGTGGCAGCCACTCCGCTTTCAAACTGTCCGAGTTCATTGGAGGAATTAATGAAAATAGAATTAACGGAAGAAACCCGTCCCCGCATTTCATCGGGTACAAATAATTGAACCACCGTACCACGGATGATCACACTCACTCCATCGAATAGTCCGCTGACCAGTAAGGCGGCAAAACTCAGCCAGAAGTTTTGCGAAATGGCAAAGACAAGGATACAGGCACCAAAACCGGCCACCACATATAATAAGGTTTGACCCTGTTTCATTTTCAATGGGTGGCTGGTCAGCCAGGCGATGGCCAAAAAATTGCCCAGATAGGTGGCGGCCACCAGCCAACCCAGACCAATAGGTCCCACATGAAGTATATCCGTAGCAAAAACGGGTAAAAGGGCAACAGCCCCGCCGAATAATACGGCAAACATATCCAGGCTCATGGCGCCCAGCAGGGCCTTGTTATGAAAGACAAAACGCAGTCCTTCTTTCACCCCCTCCCAGGTTTTGCTGCTGCCTTGCCAGCTGACGGGTTTGGGTTTTATTTTTTGAAATAAAAAGAAAGAGAGACCAACAAGTCCGCATACCGGAATAAAAGCAATAGTGATATTGGTATAGCCCATCAGTACCCCGGCGATGGCTGGTCCGGCAACGGCGGCCACCAGCCATACCATACTATTTACTGACACAGCTTTTACCAACGACTCCTGTGGGATCAGCTGGGCCAGGAAGGCATTGAAAGCCGCTCCGGTAAAGGCACGTACGGCCCCGGTGAAAAAGACCAGGCCGTAAATACTCCATTCAATGATGGCGGTTGAATAATGGGTTTGCATCCATTTTGATGTAACCGCCAATAAGCCCAGCATGATAAAAAAGTAAAGGGCGATACAAATACTGATCAGCCGGTGCTTATTACTCCTGTCCACTTTTACGCCGGCCGGCAGCGCCAGCGCAATAGCGGGGATCACTTCAGATAATCCAAGTATTCCCAGGGCCAGTTTACTGTCAGTAAGCTCATACAGCCGCCAGCCCAGTAACACAGGGGTCATCCGTAATCCGGCAATAAATAGAATACGGGCGGTGATAAACCAGGAAAACTCTGCGTTGATCAGGGGCCAGTACTTTTTCCGGAAAGTAAAGAGATGACTCATGGGAGTGTAAGATAATGCTGTCCGTTGTCATAGTCTTTTTCCAGCGCATCAAGTATGACCTGCAGGTGTTTTTCATTGCCGAGGAAATCGGCATTGCTGGCATCCACAAAAAGTGTTTTGATATTGTGTTGCTTGATATAATTTGTGTAGGTTTCCTGTAAGTTGAACAGGTAGTCATCGCTGATATTCTGTTCGTAGACCCGGTTGCGTTTGCGGATATTGGACTGCAGTTTCGACACCGGCGCATGCAGGTAGATCAGGATATCAGGTTGTATTAATTGCTGGTGGATGATATCGAATAAGCGCTGATAAAGTCTGAATTCATCTTCCGGCAGGGTTACTTTGGCAAAGAGCAGGCACTTTGTAAAGAGGTAGTCGGAAATGGTAAATGCCTGAAACATGTCTTTCTGTGATAACAACTCCTTCAGTTGTTTAAACCGTTCGGCCATGAAGAATAATTCCACCGGGAAGGCAAACTGGTCCGGGTTTTCATAAAATTTCGGCAGAAAAGGATTGTCTGCAAATTCTTCCAGGATCAGCCGGGCATTATAATGTTTGCTCAACAGGTTGGCCAGGGTGGTTTTTCCGGCACCGATATTTCCTTCTATCGTGATAAACTGGTAATTCATGTATCTGCTTCCGTTCCGGGATCCTAAAATTTATTGTGGGCGCAAATTACTGGAAATGAAAGGGCGGCCTGCTAAAACGGTAAAGATTGTGGAAAAAATCAGGAAACCTTTTTTACTTCGAGGGTATCCGGACAAAGAGCCAACAATCCGGCAACAGACTGTTGTAAAACGGGATGAATCACTTCTCCGGCAATCTCTGCAAGCGGGAGCAGGGCAAAGCGGCGGTTGGGGAGTTCGGGGTGAGGTAGTTTCAGCAAATCATACTGATGAATTTCGTCCCCATACATTAAGATGTCAATATCAATCAGCCGGGGTCCATATTTTTCCTCCCGGATCCTGCCCAGTTGTTTTTCAATTTTCAGTAAACGGCGGATCAGCTGACGGGCATTGAGCGGGGTCATTATTTCGAGCGCCTGATTCAGGAAAGCAGGTTGATCGGTCTTGCCCCAGGCAGCCGTCTCATAAATGGACGATTGTTTTTGAACCGTTCCGCATTGCAAGGCGATCTCCCGTTTTGCGGCGGAAAGGTAGTCTTCCCTTGTACCCATATTGCTTCCCGTCAGTAACCAGGCCGTATTCATGCCTCAAATATCTTTATTTTCCGGGATGACCCGTAATTAAATACATTTGCCCCCAGCATGTTAAACGATCAAAAACCTTATAGCCAGACCCGGGCCTTGTGGGCCATCACCCGGGCCAGTTTTAAAGCTATTTTCGGCAACCCGAGTGCCATTATATTCAGTATACTTTTCCCAATCATTTTTGTGCTGATATTCGGTGCCTTTGGCGGCGGGGGTGGGGTGAGTTACCGGATTGCGCTGGCCGGTAAAGTGGATACGGCTGACTTTTTTTATAAAGGACTACTGCAGATTCCCGGTGTTAAAATTGTGTCGTACACGGATTCGGCTGTTTTACGAAAAGACCTGATTAAAGGTAAACTGACAGCCATACTGGATATTCAAAAAACAACAGACAGTACGGAGAAACCTCATTATACGGTTGGTATTAAATCAACCTCTGCCAGCTCGAATACTATCTACTCATTTGTACCCGCTTTGAAAATGGTAAAACTGATGCTGGAGAAAGAGCTCAACGACAGTTATGTGAATTTTGTAGAGATCGGAGATCCTGTGATTGAGCAAGTAAGAAAGTACCGCCAGATCGATTTTATCCTGCCCGGCCAGTTAGGCTTTTCCATCCTGTTTTCCACGCTGTTCGGAATAGCATTTACTTTTTTTAACCTCAGAGAGCAACTGGTCCTCAAACGGTTTTATGCCTCGCCGGTTAAAAAGATCAACATTCTCCTCGGGGTGGGGATGAGCCGTCTTTTTTTCCAGTTATTAAGTGTATTGGTTTTGCTTTTGTTTGGCCATTTCTTTATGCACTTTACGTTGCAGAACGGCCTCTTTACTTTTTTCTCGATCATTGCTATGACCCTTATCATGCTGTTTCTGCTGATGGGTGTCGGGCTGATATTCAGCAGTATTGTCAAAAGCGATACCTCGATTCCCTTGCTGATCAATCTTTTTGGTTTCCCCCAGATGATGTTATCGGGTACGTTCTTTCCGATAGAAGTGTTTCCGAAATGGTTGCAGGAAATCTGTCGTGTATTACCCCTGACCCAGTACAATGATGCGGTTCGCAAAATTTCATTCGAAGGACTGAGTCTGTTGGAATGCTGGAGGGAAATCGGTATCCTGGGTATCTGGATGGTGATTATTTATGCCATTGCAACGAAAGTGCTGAAATGGGAATAAACCCTTTTGTCAGAAAATTGTTAGGTTATTTTATACTGCTCCGGCAGAAATTTTTTCGGTATGCGACTGATTAAACTGGCATTGATAAGTTTTATTGTTTTCTTTTTACTGATTACCGGCATTTCGCTGTTTTTTCCTTCCCATGTACGGATTTCCAAAGCCATTGATATCAATGCGCCCAGGGATTCGGTACATTCGATGATCAGTCAGCCGGTAAATTGGAAAAACTGGTACCCCGGAGCCGATACCCTTTCCTTGTATGAGGCGGATGGGGTGATCAAAGGAATCCGGATGTCAGGCAACCAGGTACTCATGATTACCGGTTTTAATGACAGCACTGTTTCGGCGGCCAACAGCACAAGCGGTAATGAACGGGCCGGAATGGGCTGGAACCTGATACAGAACAATCCAAAAACGGTAACCGTTCAATGGTATATGGATTTCAAACTGCGCTGGTATCCCTGGGAAAAATTTTCCAGCCTGT
>CAZLRY010000273.1:0-4963 GCA_964561675.1 uncultured Chitinophaga sp. | reverse complement strand
CGATAAATACTCAGCTCCACTTTCTTCGGATCGATCAGCACCAGCTTTAACTGGGAAGGGTGCTTTTTATAAAGCAGTGAAACCAGGATGGCATTGACCCCAACCGATTTACCTTGCCCGGTTGCACCCGCCATCAGCAAGTGCGGCATGGTGGTCAGGTCAACAATAAAATTCTCATTGTCGATCTTCTTTCCAATCGCAATCGGGAGATTGAATGCGTTATTCTGAAATTTATCTGAGGCCAGCAGACTGCGCATACTCACCATGGTCTTCCGGATATTGGGCACTTCAATACCAATGGTTCCTTTGCCGGGAATCGGCGCAATGATCCGTATCCCAAGTGCGGCCAGGCTCAGGGCAATATCATCTTCCAGGTTTTTAATCCGGGAAATACGGACCCCTGGTGCCGGTACGATCTCATAAAGTGTAACCGTGGGCCCGATGGTGGCACTGATCTTCTGTATCTCAATCGAATAATTCCGGAGGGTGGCAATGATCTGGTTTTTATGATTCTCCAGTTCACTGGTATCCTGTACAATTTTTTCGCCCCCATGATTTTCCAGCAAGTTCAGGGTAGGATATTTATAATCGCGCAGATCCAACGTAGGTTCATAAGGAGGCAGGTTCTCCACTGCTGCGATTTCTTCCTCGGCTGCCTTTTCAGGAACCGCTTTAATTTCCAGTTCAAGTTCCTGATCCCCTTTTTTTGAAGGGGTTAAATCCCTGGGCTGCTGGATAATCTCTTCATCCGGTTCGGGAAGAGTGATATCCAGATCATGGGTATGCATCAGGTCCTTCACCACTTCATTTTCAAGCGTAGGTTCTTCTGTTTGTACCTGTGGTTTCACTACTTCAAGCGGAACGTCTTTTTCGACCATCTTCAGGTCGTGAAGGGGTGCTTCATCCGGGAAATTAATCAGGACAGGGCTATCCCCTTTCAGTGAATTCGGCTTTTGCGTATCCTTGCCTGAATAAAGGTCATTAACCGTTTGTGAAGCCAGCACCGGCGCTGGTTCATTGGTGTTTTCCTCAATGGCTGATTCCTGTACAGGCTGAGCTTGTTTCTTAAGCGGCAGATTAAAGGCTGGATTGAACTGCCAGATAAAATAACCGGTAGCCAGCAATAAAAGAATGGCGGCAGTACCAAAAGTTCCGACCGCAGCATGCAGTTTCTGATTGATCAGGTTACCAGCAGCTCCGCCAAATGGGAATGCTGCATCCTGGAAAATAAAGGAAAGACTGACCGAAAGAATGACCAACCCCAGCGTAACATATTTAAGATTGCGCCAGATCGAAAAGACCCGTTGGCGGAAAAGCAGGTTAACACCCACCACGAAGAAGAAGGTACAAATCAGGAAAGAAGCAATACCAAAGGCATTGTTTATAAAAAAATGAGCCGTCACCGCACCCAACCTGCCAAGCAGATTCCCCACTGGTTCATCCGAATCCAGGAGAGCTGAAAATCCTTGTTGCGCCAGGTCCTGGTCTTCTTTCCAGGTAAAAAAATACGAGGTAAATGAAATAAAGAGAAAGATTGAAATCAGGAGAAATACCGCCCCTACTATCTTCCAGGTACGTTCATCCCGGGCAATAGCTTTCCAATCAACCGCTTCCTCCTTTTCCTTCCTGAACTCCTTCAGGTCCGGACTGGCGGGAGGTGCCGGTGCTGCACTTTCTTTCGTTTTCTTTCTCAGCTTATTAGCCATAGCTGCAAAGATAAATAGTTTGCAACAACAGGCGATAGTCTTCGGAAGGCCTTTCTTCCTCCCGAATAGCGTATCCAGACCAGTTACCAGTCCTTACCCAACGCCCAGGCAGATTGACCTTCAGCCCTTATTGCAGAAAAGAAAGCAAGAAACCTTACATTTGAAGCGATAAGCATATATGAAAATTAACCGCCTTTACATCTTATCCACCTGGCTTATTGGCTGTATGTTCCTGTCATTAGCCGCAAAATCACAGGATAGCAGCCATATCTATACGGATATCAGTACTGTTATCCTGGAGAAGCGGATTTTAAAGGAAGTAAGTAGTTTTTATACCAGCAGTACCGGAACCATCAGCGAATTATATCCAACGATGGATTTTAAACCGGGAGTACAGCACAAAGGTCCTGTTCCCAATGAATGGGTTCCCAAGCGAATTTTTCTCCGGTTTCACATCAGTAATAACAGTGACACCCTCAGTTCCGTCTATTTTTGCCCAGGTTATTATTTTAAAAAAATCCAGCTTTACCGGCAGGAAGGGAATAACCTGAAGGCCTTGCCGGTTTTCAGGCCGGATCATCCTGAAAAAGAGGGATTCAGGTTGCTGGAACTGGCAGCCGGAGATTCCGCAACACTGGTAGCTGAACTTGCCGGGATAAAAACATATAACAACACACTCCGGCCCCGGTTTGTCGGCAAACAACACGTTAACGCATTCCTGGCCCAGTTGCACGGCAATTTCAGTGAGCAGAATCTCCTTACGTATGTGTTTTGCGGACTACTCCTTATGATGATCCTTTTCTCAGCTACCAACTTTTTCCAGGGAGGAAATAAGGAATTTCTTTTTTACTCCGGTTATGCGCTCTTTATGGGCGGCTTGCTCTTTCTGCAAACCGTATTTCATCTTCACGCCAGTCCATTCGGTTTTTTCCTGGAAGGCTATTTCGATTTCCTCCTGCAGGGTACGGGTATTATTTTCTACATGTTGTTCATGAAAAAATTTCTGGACACCGATAACAAACATCCCTTCCTTTCCAGATTGTACAATGCCGGTATTGCTATCCTGATTGGTTCCATGTTGCTTTATACCTTGTTGCATTATTTTACCAATAATTATGTACTCGAATACCTGGTTGAAATACTCACCAAAGTGCTCTTACTGTCCCTGATCCTGATTTACCTGGTATACAGTATCCGTAACTGGAATGAAAAACTGCTGCGCTATTTATTTTGGGGCAACCTGTTTCTTTTTTTGTTTTCCACGCTTTCCCAACTGGGTATTTTATACGATAACCAGTTCCGGAAATTACCCGGATTACTGAATTCTTCCATCATTTACTATGAAATTGGCTTGTTCCTGGAACTGGTATTTTTCCTGGCCGGACTGAATTATAAAAACAGGCGTAATATTATTAATGAGACCAAGGAAAAGGAAACCCTCAAAGCCCAGAACCTGCTGAAAGAATACGAGAAGGAAATAGCGGTTTATAAAGCACAACAGGAAGAACGGCAGCGGATCTCCGCAGACATGCACGATGAACTTGGGGCAGGCATGACCGCCATCCGGCTGATGAGTGAAATTGCCCGGAATAAAATGAAGGAAAACACCCCCATTGAAATTGAAAAGATCTCCCATTCAGCTGATGATGTGCTGAATAAAATGAACGCGATCATCTGGAGTATGAACAGCGGAAATGACACGCTGGACAACCTGGTCTCCTATATCCGTTCCTATTCACTGGAATATTTTGACGGCACGAATGTAGATTGCAGGCTGAAAGTACCTGATCAGATTCCGGATAAAGAACTGGCCGGAGATAAAAGGCGCAATATATTTCTTTGCCTGAAGGAGACACTGAACAATACGCTGAAACATGCCGGCGCCAGCCTGGTGGAAATTGATATCAGGATCGGCGATGAGCTTTT
Source organism: uncultured Chitinophaga sp. (assembly GCA_964561675.1). Lineage (GTDB taxonomy): Bacteria > Bacteroidota > Bacteroidia > Chitinophagales > Chitinophagaceae > JJ008. Next base: position 1,331 of record CAZLRY010000273.1, on the reverse strand, counting down.
TATCCGGATTTCAGATAACGGAAAAGGGATTGACCTTGAGAAACTACGACAGTTTGGAAACGGATTGAAAAATATAGCCCGCCGGATGGAAAGTATTGGAGGGACCTGTCATATTGAAAACAAAAACGGCACCGTCACCACACTGGTACTTCCCCTTTAGGCTTTTTTCCGTTGCACCGCAATGAGCAGGAATAACCAGCCGGCAATGAATAATAACCCGCCAACGGGTGTTACCGGACCGATCCATCGGGTACTCATCCCATTTATTTTAAGATATGTAATAATGTAAATGGATCCTGAAAAAAAGAAGATCCCCGCCAGAAAAAAACTGGCCGCCCAACTGAGCCATTTAGCGGAGAAACGCTCGAATAAAATACCAACCGCTAATAATGCCAGCACATGCACCATCTGGTACTGAACAGCTGTCTGGTAACTATGTAGTATAACCGGATCTGAAGTTATACGCTGTAATCCGTGGGCACCAAAGGCTCCGATAGCCACTGTGACAGCTCCCAGGAGAGCAGCAATACCAAGATAATTCTTATGCATGAAAGATAGTTTCTATGAGTTTATCCAGTTCCACCGGCTCTTCATCCACCACCAGTTCCGCCTGCTCATAATACATCCGGCGGTCGGAGAATTTTTTACTGATAAATCCCCGTAACTGGTCATCCGACAAATCGCGGATCAGGGGACGTTTTGATTTCTGATTAACCAACCGGGAAAAAAGTGTTTCCACCGGGGTATTGATCCAGACAGAGGTTCCTGCCTGGTTCATGAATTCAATATTGTTAAAATAACAGGGAGTACCACCACCGCAGGCCATGATAAAACTTTCATGCATTTCGGAAATATGACGCAAAATGTCCTTTTCCAGCATCCGGAAATGCTCTTCTCCGGTTGTGGCAAAAATTTCTGTGATCGGTTTCCCGGCCTGTACCACGATCTCTTCATCAAGGTCAAAAAAACGGACCCCCAGTTTTTCACTGAGTAAACGCCCCCAGTGCGTTTTCCCTGAACCCATAAAACCGATTAGATATATTTTCATGTCTAATTTAAACTTACTCACCACTCACCACTCACCACTCACTACTTAAACGCATTATATCCCGTCACATCCATCCCCGTAATCAGCAGATGGATATCATGGGTACCTTCATACGTGATCACACTTTCGAGGTTCATCATGTGGCGCATCACCGGGTATTCGCCGGTAATACCCATGCCGCCGAGCATCTGGCGGGCATCCCGACAGATATTGGTGGCGATCTCACAGGAATTACGTTTGGCCATGCTCACCTGCTGTGGAGTCACTTTGCCTTCGTTCATCA
>CAZLRY010000272.1:0-4978 GCA_964561675.1 uncultured Chitinophaga sp. | reverse complement strand
CGGGAAAAACAAGGGCATTGAACTCACGATCGAGAAGTTTTTCAGCAAAGGCTATTATGGATTGTTCACGTCCTCGTTGTATAGTTCAAAATACACCGCCAGCGATGGCGTGGAAAGAAATACGGCATTCAACGGTCGCTATGTGTTTAATGTACTGGCAGGCAAGGAATGGAAAATCGGGGCGGATAAAAGAAATAAATTCTCCCTCGATTTCAAATTTACTAATGCGGGAGGAAGGGCCTATACCCCAATCGATCTCACCGCCTCAAATGCGCTTGGCCGCGAGCAACTTTCCACCAATGCCTACTCCGCTTATTACGACACCTACTACCGGATGGACCTGAAAGTGGGTTATACCCTGAACAGCAGCAAACGAAAATTATCACAAACCATTTCACTGGACCTCCAAAATATCACCAATCACAAAAATGTATTCTCCCAAAGCTATGATAACCGGAGACAGGACATAAACACCATTTATCAGCTGGGGTTTTTTCCGAATGTAGTGTATAAGATTCAATTTTAATTTATCCAAAAAAGCATAAAAATGAAATCAAAAATGAATCAACAAATATCTCTATCAGTTTTGATGGTAGGTTTAGCCCTTCTAAATATGAATTTAGCCGGATGTAAAAAAAATAGTGTCTCATCAAATGTAGCAGATTTGCAACCCATTCCACGAACAGCGGCTTATGCAGGTTGCTATCCAATAGTAGGCACAAGTCAAACCGGAATTTGGGATGCCACCGGTAACATGATCAGCCCTGTTATGGGAGAAGCCTTTTTCGGACAAGATGCTCAGTTTACACATACAACTCCTGCCTACACCAAAAGCAACGATGGACTTACAGTAAAAGATGAAGTTACTGGATTAACCTGGCAGAAAACCTATGAAAAACCAACATCAGGTGGTGCGTATTACTGGGGAGAAACGCAAACGGTGGTTGACAATCTGAACAAACAAAACTATGGTGGTTACAGCGACTGGAGAGTGCCGACTATCAAGGAACTTTACTCTTTATGGGATGCAAGTGTCGGATGGCCTTATATTAATACAGGATTTTTTGACATTAAATATACAGATGAACAAGACCTTAGTCACGCAATATTCTGGAGTAGTGACAAATATACCGGAGTAATGGGCAATGTAAACGGAGAAACGCCCGGTGCAGAACTTGCCTTTGGTGTGAACTTTGGCACCGGACATATTAAATCGTATAGTATCAGTGTGGGTCCAAAACACTTTGTTCGTTGTGTACGCGGCAATCTTTCGTATGGCGTTAATCTATTCCAAAACAACAACGATGGTACTATTTCCGATTTAGCTACCGGCTTGATGTGGCAAAAAAACGACAACGGTTCGGGTATGGATTGGGAACATGCACTGACCTATGCTCAAACGCAGAATATAGCAAATTATCTGGGTCACAACGATTGGCGTGTCCCTAATGCAAAGGAGCTTCAAAGTTTGGTGGATTACACACGTTCGCCTTATGCAACAAAAGCTGCTAATGTCGGCCCGGCAATAAATGCACTATTCAGTTGTACCGGTATTCTAAACGATGGAGGAAAGGCTGACTATCCCTATTATTGGACAAGTACTTCAGCTATGTCATTAGCCAATGGTTCTTATCCCTCCGCATGGTATGTGGCTGTTGGACAAGCAGAAGATGGAAACGGAGAAAACCTTCATGGTGCCGGTGCTGTGCGTTTCGACAAGAAGATAGTAGGTACTGGTGAAGGTGAAGAACGGGTGCTAAACTATGTTCGGCTTGTCAGGAATAATTAATGGTCGTATTACACATAAAATCATACTTTATAATATGGAGAGTTTGAAAATGTTCTGTTATTTCAAAACAGCCAATGTGGTTTATAAAATACAATTCAGTTGAAAATGCTCTAATTATCAGTAGATTTAACAAACCCGGAAATTAGTTATGCCATTCTTTAGTAAATTATTCTTTAGATATATTACTTTAATTATTGCAGCATGAAAATATTAAATGCATCTTTCGTTTTTACTATTTTATTCAATACTGCTTTCGCCCAAAAAAGCGGGGATAATACACTTTCAGGTATACCGGTTGAAATGCTTTTTCCGCAAGGAAAATCAAAAGCACTGATTCTGAGTTTCGATGATGGAAGAACCGCCGACAGGCAATTGGTCAACCTGATGAATCAATACAGGCTGCCAGGTACATTTCACCTGAACTCCAACAAACTCGGCACAAAGGACTATCTCAGCAGGGAAGAAATCAAAACCCTGTTCAAGGGACACGAGGTTTCGGGTCATTCGGCCAATCATCCGAGCCTGACTTCTTTATCCAAAACGGATGTGATCTATGAAGTGCTGGACGACCGGAAAGAACTGGAAAGGCTGACCGGGTATCCGGTACGTGGTATGTCGTATCCGTTTGGCAACACCAATGATCTCGTTGTAGAAGCCATAACCGGTCTGGGCATTGAATACGCAAGAACAGTAGGCGATACGTATAATTTCAATATACCAGCAGACCGGCTCAGGTGGCAGCCGACCATTCATCTATTCGGCAAGACCAATTATATCCCCAATGACACGGCCAATGACCGGAAAGAAATGAAAGAATTCAACCAGCTTACCACGAATTTTTTACAAACAAAAGAGCTGGCTCTGTATTATGTCTGGGGACATAGCTGGGAATATGAGGGGCCCGGAAACAAATGGGCGGAAGTGGAGCGGTTTTTCAAGATGGTGGCCAATAATCCGGCGATTTATTATACCACCCAGATCAACCTCGTGGATTATTGCAATGCCTTCCAGCAATTAAAGTTTACCGTGGAAAAAAACTGCGTGTACAATCCGGGATTGCTGACCGTATTTTTTAAAATGAAAGACAACGTGTACAGCGTGGCCCCCGGAGCGACCATCAATATAACCAACAACTAAAATGAGGCAGTCAGTTTACCGGATATTTTTCAACGTGCTTATTGCCTTTGGCATCGCCTTACTGTTCAAATTTTTGTTTGCGCCCCGTCCCGGGCTTTTCGGTCCGGACCCGATCCTGGTTACAGGAGTCATACTGATCTTGTGGGAGGGTAATAAATACATTGATAAATGGCTCAACACACGATACAACTGGATCAACAGTCCGGGAAAAAGGGTGGTGGTCCAGGCGATTGCTTTTACCCTGTTTACTTCACTCATTCTTTCCCTGCTGATGTTTTTCCTGCACCAACTGGGACCCGGAAAGGACGGGGTGCCTGGCCCGGAGAGACGTGGTTTGCAGGAAATATTTGTTCCGGCTATTTTCTTTGCGCTGGCATTAATTACTATTTATATCAGTTTTAATTTTTTCAATGCCTGGAAAAAAAGTTTACTGGAAGTGGAGAAGTACAAGACCCTTAGCGCGGAAGCACAGTTGACGAATCTGAAAAACCAGATCAACCCGCATTTTCTTTTCAATAATTTAAGTGTGCTCAGTTCGCTGATCTATCAAAACCAGGATAAGGCGGTGGACTTTGTGAATGAATTGTCCAAAGTATACCGTTATGTATTGGATAATAAGAATGCCGAACTGATCTCACTTCAGGAGGAACTGGCCTTTCTAAACCATTACACCTACCTGCTGAAAATACGGTTTGAAAAAGCCGTTTCCTTTACAGTAAATGTTGAAGAGAAATACCTGAACCGGTATTTCCCGCCCATGTGCCTTCAGCTACTGGTGGAAAACACGATCCAGCACAATGAAGCCTCCCAGGCCAACCCCTTACGGGTGGACATTTACACCAAAAACGATGCCTTGATTATTGAGAACAATATTCAGCTGCGATCCGACCGGACAGAAAGCACAAAAACCGGTTTGAACAATATACAATCGAGGTATGCCTATTATGCGGATAAAAAGGTTGAAATATCCGATAACGGGGAGGTATTCAGGGTAACTTTACCATTAATGACCATCTGATGAAAGTTGTAATCATTGAAGATGAAATATTGTCTGCGGAGCACCTGGCTTTGCTCCTGAAAAAAGCAGATGCATCCATTGAAATAGTCAAATATATTGACACCGTAAAATCAGCCGTGAAACTGTTTGAGGGTGGCTTGCTGTGTGACCTGATCTTTATGGATATCCATCTGGCCGACGGAAACAGTTTCTCCGTTTTCAGTCAGACCACCATAGAAACACCGGTTATTTTTACAACGGCCTATGATCAATATGCCATCCAGGCTTTTAAGCAAAACAGCATTGATTACCTGTTAAAACCAGTCTCCCTGCAGGACGTGCAGTTTGCCCTCGACAAATACCACAAACAACAGCAAACCAGGAATCAGCAGCAAATGGAGGCTTTTGCAAAAACATTTCAACAACTCAGCAATCCATACAAAACAAGATTCCTCGTCCGGGTGGGGGAAACTATTGATACCATTCCCACCAGTGAGATCCATTATTTTGAAACAAAGGAAAGCCTGTCCTTCCTGGTCACCAGTACGGGAAAAAGGTACATCGTGGAGTATACATTGGATCAGCTGGAAAAGCAATTGTCCCCAAAGGATTTCTTCCGCATCAACCGGAAAATCATCATTCATATACAGGCCATTGAAAAAGTGAAAACCCATTTCAACAGCCGTTTATCCATTACAGCCGGCAAACTGGAAGGGGATTCCCAGATCGTCAGCAGGGAAAGGGTGATTGAATTTAAAAAATGGCTGGATAATTGATAATTTGCATAAAATAATCAGTTATCATCAATCCTGCATCGACTTTTAAGAAAAAACACCGACCTCCTTTTTGCCGCAGCTTCTTCATCTTGATTTGCTGTCTGACTTTTCATTGCTCCTTTGCTCAACCCAACACCCTCATCCAAAACGATACCTTTTGGTTTACCAAGGATGGTCAGCCCATCTACAGTCAGGGCGGCGGCATCTTCCGATTTAAAGATCCGGCAAGCGGCATTGAAAAATACTACTGGTATGGCGTGCGCTATAAAGAAGCTGAAA
>CAZLRY010000271.1:0-4981 GCA_964561675.1 uncultured Chitinophaga sp. | reverse complement strand
CACCTGGGTTTCGGTCTGATCTTTTTGAATCACCGCCACCAGTACGGCCTTCTCTTCCTGCTGTATCTTATTCTTCTTGTCAATCATAATAAAAATCCCCCCGGCGAACGAGGGAAAAGCAAAGGTAAAAATAAACCCCCATACTCCGGGAACATGAAATTATAGTAAGAATCAATAAAAAACCCTGAGAATCATTCCGGATTTTTTACTACTAGTATATATTTACAGGGCGATTATATTAACTGACCTATTGACATAAGGATATAGGCTTTACGTAAACGCGATAAAACTTATCTTATGTGGTCCTTTCTTAATGTCACCTTCAAGACACTATTTTTTCCATTTGCCTTATTATTATGCATTTCTTTGCAATCCCAACCTGTTATCAGTTCATTTCAACCAGCATCCGGGCCAGCAGGGACTACAGTAACTATTAACGGAAGTGGTTTCAGTACCACCATAATCAATAACCATGTTTACTTCGGCCCCGCAAAAGCCGTGGTACTCAGTGCCAGCAACAATCAATTACAAGTAGTTGTGCCAAAAGGAACAACCTATGATCCGGTTACGGTTACAAATAACGGGTTAACCGGCTATAGCAGAGCTCCGTTTATCCTGACCTTTCCAGATGCGGGAGTCCTGGCTAACTCAAACTTTGACTCTGTTATTACAGCCAGCACAAGTCTGTATACCAGGGATATTGCCTTTTCCGATCTTGACGGAGATGGACTTATTGATCTGGCTGTCCCTGGAAATGCCAATAGCCCCAGTTCCACTTTTTCGCTTTTAAGAAATATCAGTATCGAACAGAAAATACAGTTTGCCGCACCATTTTTCATTCAAACAGGCGAATTGCCTGAAGGGATTGCCGCTGCAGATTTTGATGGAGATCTAAAACCAGATATTGCTGTTTCCTATACCGGTAACAATGGAGGTGTTTCCATTTACAAAAACCAGTCAGTTCCAGGTAGTTTCAGTTTTCCGCTATCTTCCACACTTATCACCTTACCAAGCCCATCAAATATAGTTGTAGCAGATATTGATTTTGACGGGAAACCGGATATTTTAATAATCAGTGAATCCAGTGCTAGAATTTCAATTTTCAGAAACATTGGCGGTAATGGGGTTTTATCATTTGCGCCTAAAGTCGACATACAAACGAGTGCGAACCCCCAGCACGTGGCGGTGGGAGATCTCGACGGGGATAACAAACCTGATATAATTACAAGTAATATTACCCCGAGCACCATTTCCATCTTCAGGAATACCAGCACCCCTGGTAATATACAGCTTAGTTTAGCTAATGAAATCGCTACCTGGGGCGGACCTTTTCAAACCGCTATCGGAGATCTTGATAAAGATGGAAAACAGGACATTGTAACCACAATGACGTTGGGGAACGCCTGTGCAGTCAGGAGAAATATTACTGGCAGCGGAACAATCAGTTTCAGCGAACCTGTTTTCCTTAACCTGCCGACAACGAATAGTACGGTCTATGGCGTTACGATCAACGATCTGGATGGGGATACCCTCCCTGATATTGCTGTTTGCTATTCATGGGTTCAGCTTTTCAGAAACTCCAGTACGCCTGGTACATTGAGTTTTACCCGAATTGGCGGTACACTTGCCGAAAACGCTTATCAGGTACGATGTGGAGACCTTGATAATGATGGCAAACCGGATGTTGCTGCCACAAATGCGGGAACTGGTTTTGTAAGTGTTACCCGTAACAAAGGGAACGAACCCTTTATTGTCAGTTTTACTCCTCCGGAAGTGCCCCGAGGTGACACGGTTGTTATAACTGGTATGCGATTTAACAATATCAATAATGTGTACTTGGGGGATACCGCCGCTACCTATTTTTCAGCAACTTCAAATACCCAGATTAAGGCCGTGGTTGGCAACGGGGCATCCGGTTTTATAAGAGTGGTAAACAATTATGGAAATGGATATCAATCAGGCTTCATTTTTTCCAGCCCTCCGTCAATAAACAATTTCTTACCCGCAGCGGGAGCAGCCGGGGACACAATAACTATAAACGGAAATTATTTCAGAAACATATATCGGGTAACTTTTGGAGATGTGCCCGCGGCATCTTACCAGGTAATCTCGCCGGAAAAAATCAAGGCGGTAGTCAGCAATGGGGCGTCAGGCCAGATAAAAGTATATGGAGGCTATGGTGAAGATAGTATTGATGGTTTTTATTTTTACCTCCCACCGGTAATAACCAGTTTTACACCGGATAACGGGGATTATGGAACTACCGTGGTAATAAAAGGCAGCTATTTTACCGGCTTAAACTCAGTTTTATTTGGTGGTAAAGAGGCTGCTTCCTTCCAACTTTTATCTGACACATTGATTCAAGCAGTTGTATCAGATGGCCCCTATGGAAGAATCACGGTTCGTGCAAGAGGTGGTTCCGGAAACGCTGATTCACTTTTCCGCTTCCCTGCTCCGGTCATCAGTTCGTTTAGTACAACGAAGGCGGAAGCAGATTCTTTAATTGAAATTACCGGGCATCACTTTTCACGGACTCCGTCACGAAATACGGTTTTCCTCGGTGCAGCACCCGCCGAAGTAATTTTCGCTGATAGCACTTTGCTAAAGATAAAAGTTCCGGCTGGCACCACACTTAAAGATCCGGTTCTTGTGGTAAATAATATGTCAGCAGAATATCATACACCCATAAAACTTCTGTTCAAAAATAATGGTACTCCCCCTGTATTTACCTGGAAGGAACATTTTGGCGGAATTAATGAAGTACGGGAGATGGTGGTGGCGGATTTCAATAAAGATGGCAAGAACGACATCCTTGCTTCCGGGTATGCAGATGGTAAAATTGTTGTACTGAAAAACAATACCATCAAAGAAGGTAAATTTGACTTTCTTCAACAAACGGTTAAACCAGGGGACGGCTATAGCAGCGACCTCAATTACATAACAACAGGCGACCTCAATGCGGACGGATATCCGGACGTTGTTTATGCGAGCTGGTTTGGCCGTGTGCTGATTTATAAAAACACTACCCTTAACCAGGCAATAAGTTTTACTACTCCCCTGACTATTACAACCGGTTATAACAACTCGGGAGTCAGTGTCACAGATCTTGATGCGGATGGATTACCTGATGTGATTATTTCCACTCTTAATAGTATTGACAATTCCGGTCAGCTTATTATTTACAGGAACAGGAGCCGCGATGGGAATATAATACTGGCAGCCCCGGTAATCCTGACTGTTGCCAGTGCCTTTACACGTATATGTGCTGCAGACATTGACCGTGATGGGAAGCCTGATATTACCGGACTGGAATACAGTAACGCCGCCCTCCGGTTCTTTATATTACGAAATACAAGTACCAATTCCGGTAACTTTTCGTTTGCCGATGGATACAGTGTGCCCATAGTAACAAATAATCAACCCAATTATTTTACATTGTCAGATTTTAATAATGATGACAAACCCGATCTGGTCACTTCAGACTTCGTATGCTTTACTAATAATTCACAACCTGGCGTTCTCTCGTTTAGCAGCCAGACACGCATTTCATACAACGGCTCTCTTTATCACTTTGAAGCAGGCTGCTTCGACGGAGATGACAAAAACGACCTGGTCACTTCCGACCAGCTCTATATGATCACTTTCCGCAACACGGGCACAGGAAATACCATTGATTTCACGCAGTCCAATAAAGTATGGAGCGAGGTCACCTATAAAACAATCCGTTTTCTGGCAGCTTCCGATTTTGACAATGATGGAAAACAGGATATGGCTGTGGCGAATGGTGTAAACGAAACGATCTCCATTTTCAGAAATCAAACCAACGAATTATTTGACACCACCTGTGCAGGTGTGGATATTACACTTCGATGCACAGTAACGGGAACCATTTACCAATGGCAGATTAATGACAATACGGGCGGTTTTTATAATATTTCAAACTCTGCAACGTATAGCGGAGCCAATACAGCCACATTGGTAATAGCAGGTACTCCATCCCATTTAAATGACACCCGCTTCAGATGCCTGGTGAATGGTGTCGCCGATAAAACCATAAATCTTCTGGTAAAAAATTCGCCACCTGTCCCCCAGTTAACACTGGTCAATAACCAGGTACTGACTGTACAGAACACCGTATCAGGAGCCTTTTATACCTGGCAGCAATTGAACTCAGCCAATACTTGGACTGATATTACCCCTGCTGCCAATGGAACAAGTTATACACCAACCGAATCAGGCTCTTATCGGGTACTTATAAAAGCAGATAATTGTACATCCGTTTCCGTTCCCTTTCCATTTCTGATCACCGGTTTAAATAATACACCTGCTTCATCAGCTGGGATCCGGCTTTTCCCGAATCCGGTAAGAAATGTACTTCACATTGAAAACATTTCACTGTCCGACCATTGGAAGTATATTTCCATATATTCAATGACGGGGGAAAACATAACTGGAAGTATCAATATAGTTGGAAAGAAACAAATTGATATCCCTTTGGCCAATCTGGCTCCGGGTTGTTATCTTGTTCAAATTAAAAACGGTGAAAAATCGGTTTTTCATAAATTGATTAAACACTAACCAAATTCCGGAAAAGAGATATTCTCGTATTCACTTTTCAGCTACTTAATGTATCCTGATACATTCCTTTACATGGTACTGGCATTCAGTACACCTCTATAAACAGTTGCCTGATTTTATCAGCAACTTTTATACAACCGGACAGGTTGCTCTTCGAGCTGTGCTTCGATCTTTTTGGCAGCATTGGTAATGGATAATCCACCCAGGTTGGTACAACGTAATGTATGATGGATCTGATCCCCCACAGCTTTCATCGTCTCAATTACTTCATCCAGCGGCACCAGGTGCGCATAATCCGCCAGGGCCATATTGGCACTTGAAATGGCATTGCCAGCAGCCATCACATTGCGTCCCAGGCAGGGTGCTTCCACCCGGTTGCCAATGGGATCGCAGATAATACCGA
>CAZLRY010000270.1:1528-4981 GCA_964561675.1 uncultured Chitinophaga sp. | reverse complement strand
TATCTGATACTTAATTGAAAAGGAGAAGCGGGTAAGCCTTCTTTGTTAAATAAATTAGGGTTCACCGGATTGTCGGCCCATGCATAGCGTACATAGAATGGTTGTGCCACCTGGTCATTCCATACGATGATTTTATCTCCTTCAATCCTGGCTTTTGCCCAGACAAATTTCTTATCAGCTCCCGCAATCGCAAATTCAGCCGGTTCTTCACCGTCACTGGTCATTAAGCCAGCACCAATATGGGTAAACCGGATGATCAGTTTATTTCCATCAGCGGATACTTCCTGGGCAATGGGGCCGGAATGAATAATGTTTTCTCCATAAGCTGTTTTAAACGCCGCCAATGCCAGGCGATCACCTACGGTTTTTTTATTGTCAGGATGGATATCATTCCATTCCCCCAGGTCAATGGCAACGACCAACGCCGTGTTTTCAACGGAGAGTGCTTTTAGCTGAGATTCCCGCATAGCCGCCCAGTTACTCTCCACCGGCAGGTAATTGTAATCCATATATCCGGGTAACTGCACATTCAGAAAGGGGAGAGGTCCCTGGTTCCATTTTGTACGCCAGTCCCGGATCAGCGCCGGCAGTAATTTCGCATATTCATCCGGTTTACCCGCATTACTTTCACCCTGGTACCAGCAGAAACCTTTAATCGTATACTTAATTCCCGGTGACACCATGGCATTATACAGGGCGGTTGGTTGGTTCTGGAAAGAAAGTCCACCACCGCCACCGCCTCCGGTAAATGGGGCAAATACATCGCCCACTTTATAGTGCCAGGTACCTTTCAGATCGACCGTGTCTGTTCCGGCAAAGAGGCAATAAGGTTTATCGGGAACAAAGCCTCCTTTACCCCCGGTATTGGTTACACGTATGACAAAGAGATTCTTGCCTTTTTTTAAAATGCCTTCTGGCAATTTATACCGTCGTTGCGGATATTGGTAGCTGGTATTCCCCACCAGTTTCCCATTGATATAGAGTTCATCCGCATCCACAATTCTTCCCAGAAATAGCTTTGCTTCTTTACCGGTCATAGCCGCCGGGATATCTATTTCTTTGCGGTACCAAACCACCCCATTCAGATCCTTAATACCCTGGTCTTCCCAATAACCGGGGATATTGATCGTCCGCCAGCCCCTGGGTGAATAAGCCGGATCATACCATTTAAACATAGCCGTCATCCCCATGTCGGTTTGAGGCCTTGCTCTTATCGGACCGGATCTCCGGTTGAAACTATTAATGTATGCAGTGTCTTTATTTTTTTGAATGATGGCACTGACTGTAGCAAAATCGCTGAATCCTTCTTCGCTGGTCCACGCTTCAATCGGTGTGCCACCCACACTCGCATTAATGATACCTATAGGGATCTGATACTTTTCAAATAATTTTTTAGCGAAAAAATAGGCTACCGCTGAAAAAGGCCTCACCTCTTCGCCTACAGCCGGCTTCCAGTTGCCGGCCGGCAGATCTGCTTGTGGCCCCTGCAGGTTGGTCAGGGTGGGAATCCAGAACTGGCGGATCTGCGGATAATTGGCATTGGCAATTTCATTGGCATAAGTAACATCATGGATATTCAGCTGATGGACCATATTGCTTTGTCCGCTGCAAAACCAAACATCCCCGAACAAAATTTCCTTCAGGCTGATCTTGTTTTTGCCGGTGATGTCCATGCTGTAAGGACCTCCGGCTTTCATTGGAGGAAGGATCAGGTTCCAGTTTCCGGCCGCATCTGCCTTGGTTTTATAGGTTTTGTTATTGAGCTTTACCGCTACTTTTTCATTGGCGGAGGCCCAACCCCATACATTCACTTTACTGTCCCGCTGTAAGATCATACTGTCGCGGATCAGCCGGGGCAAACGAACCTGGGCATAGCCTACGTTCAGAAAAACTAAAACCGAAAGAAGCAGCAGACTTTTTTTCATGCTCAAATTATAGCACAGTAATATCTTTTGTTACGATATTACTGCTGGTTTTATTCGATACACCGGGTTGACCTCCACCGACACTGATACTTATTTTTCCAGAGGGCTGATACAGGGCGCCTGTTTCATTTACCAGGGAAAGTTGATCGGATGTAAGCGTAAACATCAGTTTTTTGGTTTCACCGGCTTTCAGGAATACCCGTTGAAAACCTTTCAATGCCCGGATAGGTTTGAGACCTGTGCTTTGATGGGTGATATATAACTGGGCCACTTCCTCCCCGTCTTTTTTACCGGTATTAGTCAGCGTGAAAGCCACGGTAACGGGTTTTCCTTTTGTCAGCACAGCTGGTACTTGAGTTACATTGTATTTAAAACGGGTATAACTCAATCCATAACCAAAAGGGTAGAGGGCTTCCCCGTTAAAGTAGCGATAGGTTCTTTCTTTCATGGAATAATCGCTGAAACCTGGCAGGTCGCTGTCCGACTTATAAAATGTAACCGGTAATCTGCCGGCAGGATTGTAATCCCCAAAAAGTACATCCGCCACCGCGGTACCCCCGCTTTGACCGCCATACCAGGCATTGATAATGGCCGGGATATTGTCATTTTCCCAGGGTATGGCGATAGCACTGCCGGTTAGCATGACAAACACCACTGGTTTACCTGTGGCTTTAAGGGCTTTCATTAATTCAGTCTGAACAGTTGGTAACTGGATACTGGTGCGGTCCCCTCCTTTAAAGCCTGGAACGGTAACCGGCATTTCTTCTCCTTCAAGTTGCGGGGAAATACCACCGGCAAAGAGAATGATGTCGGCATCACTGTATCTGCGGGCAAGTTCTGTAAAATCTGTTTTTTCATAATGGCCTGCGCGGAGTTTGACAATGGCGTCACCTTCACTCTGGCGGAACGTCATTTCAATGGTATAGGTCTGACCTTTTTTAACCGGGAAACTGAATTGTTTATTACCCCAGCGGTTTCTTTCCCATACATCAACTACAGTACTGTCATTGATTTTAATACGGTAACCGTCATTTCCTTCAGATTCAAAATTGAGTACCTCGTCTTTTTCGGCAGTTATACTTGTAGTATAACGGGCTGAATAATGGGTCCAGGGCATGCCGGGTGCAAAGGGTTCACCTTCTGTCCAGAAATTATTGATATCATCTTCCATCCGGGTAAGCGCCGGAGCGCCTTCCAGTTTTTCATTCAGGAAATAGTCTGCCTTTACTCCCGGTTTACCTTCATGGAAAAATGCATTTTTACCGGTGTTTTTTACAAACAAGGTATCATTAGTAAAATTGATCGCTTTTTCATATACCACTTCAACATCCTTGCCCAGTTTTGCTTTTATTCCTTCCAGTATGGTGGTCACATGAGAAGGGGTGCCGTTGTAATTACCGAGTAAAGCAATTTTATTGTCTGCATTGGGGCCAAGGATTACAACTTTTTTCAGTTTTTTACTCAGTGGCAGGGTATTGTTTTCATTCTTCAGTAAGACAATGGATTGTTGCGCCATTTTTAAGGCATG
>CAZLRY010000270.1:0-1428 GCA_964561675.1 uncultured Chitinophaga sp. | reverse complement strand
GAGTGACGGGAGGGTTCCGGTCCGCTGTGTACCGCAAAGTGTTTGGCGCAGGCAGCGGCTTTCAGATAGCGTGGATCATTGCCCTGTAATCCATTTACAAAGGCCTTTCCCATCATGGCGGTCAGAAAAGGATCCTCGCCATAGGTTTCTTGTCCACGGCCCCAACGGGGATCGCGGAAGATATTGATATTGGGGGTCCAGTAGGTAAGTCCCACATACCGGTCGCCGGTTTTATTCAGTTCAATGGATTTATTATGAATCGCTCGTCCTTCCAACGCAGAGAAATCAGCCATCCGTTTTAATGAATTACTGTCCCAGGTAGCGGCCATGCCGATGGCCTGCGGATAGGCGGTCACTTTGTAAGGGGTACGGGCCACGCCGTGTAATACTTCATTCCACCAGTCATATGCGGGTACGCCTAACCGTGATACGGCCGGCGTGGCATTCAGCATCTGGGCTATTTTTTCTTCCAGCGTCAGCCGGCTGATCACGTCTTTGGCCCGTTGCTCAGCCGGAAGGGCCGGGTTCCACATGGGGAAAGTCTTATAGTCCTGGGCAAGGAGGGTTGTACCCAGGTGGATGGCTATAACGAGGAATAGTTTTTTCATATGTTTATATTAATGAACCTTGTTTCTGTTTCTATTCATAAATATCCGGATATTTTACCGGAAGCGTTACTGATTTTAAACCTGTTTACAGATAAGGACGAATGGGGATAATCCTGCCGTCTTTATCATACCGGATGGCCGTCACTTTTACCGATCGTAAATGGGTAATCCCTTTTGACAGGCTGGAGTCATGATAAAAAAGGTACCATTGATCTTTCCAGGCACAGATGGAATGGTGTGAGGTCCAACCCAGCACCGGTTCCAGGATGCGGCCCTGATAGGTAAACGGACCATAGGGGGAATCCCCGGTGGCATAACAGAGATAATGGGTATCCCCGGTGGACCAGGAGAAATAATATTTCCCATCATGTTTGTGCATCCAGCTGGCTTCAAAAAAGCGTCGTTCGGTATCACCCTGCAAAAGCGGTTTGCCTTCATCGTCCACAATGACAAGATCTTTTGGAGCTTCAGCGAATTCAAGTAGATCGTCGGACAGTTTCGCCACTTTGGCACATAAAGCCGGTTCATCTGCTTCCGGTAAAAAGGCAACCGGGCTTTCCGGTTGTAACCCATTGAATGTTCCGTTTCTCCACCGTTGCAACTGACCACCCCAGATGCCTCCGAAATACATATAGTAAGTTCCGTCGTCATCTTTAAATACGGCAGGATCAATGGAAAAGCTGTTTTTGATGGGTTCCGGTTGAGGTATAAACGGACCCGTGGGAGCATCACTCACCGCGACCCCGATACGGAATATGCCGTCATGTCCTTTTGCAGGAAAGAAGAGATAAAATTTCCCGTCTTTCTCTGCGGCATCAGG
>CAZLRY010000269.1:0-4988 GCA_964561675.1 uncultured Chitinophaga sp. | reverse complement strand
GATAGTATCAAAGAGGATGTGAAATGGCTGGGATTTGAATGGAAGCATGAACGGTATGCTTCGGACTATTTTGATACCCTGTATGAATTTGCCCTTAAACTGATTGATAAGAACCTGGCCTATGTGGACGATATTTCCGCCGAGGAAATGGCGGCCATGAAAGGTACACCGACAGAACCCGGCAAAGACAGTCCATTCCGCAACCGGTCTGTAGAAGAAAACCGCGACCTTTTTGTCCGGATGAAAAACGGGGAATTCCCGGACGGGGTACGAACCCTCCGGGCTAAAATTGATATGGCCCATATCAATATGCTGATGCGGGATCCGATCCTTTACCGGATCAAACACGCGCATCACCACCGTACCGGCGATAAATGGTGTATTTACCCGATGTATGATTTTGCACATGGCCAGAGCGATTCCATTGAAGAAATCACCCATTCAATCTGTACCCTGGAATTTGTACCTCACCGGGAATTGTATGACTGGCTGATTGAAAAACTGGAAATTTATCCCTCACACCAATACGAGTTTGCCCGCCGTAATATCAACTATACGGTGACCAGTAAACGAAAATTATTGCAGCTGGTAAATGAAAAGCATGTGACCGGTTGGGATGATCCCCGTATGCCTACCATCAGCGGACTTCGCCGAAGAGGATATACCCCGGAAAGTGTACGCGAATTCTGCGACCGGATCGGGGTGGCCAAAAGAGATAATATGGTGGATGTAGGTGTGCTTGAATTCTGTGTCAGGGAACACCTGAACCGCATAGCGCTGCGCCGGATGGTGGTTTTTGATCCGCTGAAAATTGTAATCACTAACTATACAAAGGACGAAGAGATCCTGCTCAGTGAAAATAATCCGGAGGACGAGAACGGAGGTTCCCGTGAAATTCCTTTCAGTAAAGAGATCTATATTGAACGGGATGACTTTATGGAAGTTCCTCCCAAAAAGTATTTCCGGCTGGCACCTGGCCAACTGGTGCGGTTGAAAAGCGCCTATATCATTAAGTGTGAGGAAGTCGTAAAAGATGCGGCGGGTAATATTACGGAAGTACATTGTAGCTATTTACCAGAAAGTAAAAGCGGGGAAGATACCAGTGGCATTCATGTAAAAGGAACGCTCCACTGGGTAAGTGTCAGGCATGCGGTTAAAGCGACGGTCCGGCTTTACGACCGGCTTTTCCGGGTGGAAGACCCGACCGATGAAGCGGGTGATTTTAAAGAATACCTGAACCCGGACTCCCTGCAGGAGCTGCCTGTTGTTTATGCCGAGCCTTCCATGAAACAGGCTGTTTTGCCAGAACGATACCAGTTTATCAGGAAGGGTTATTTTGTACTGGACCGCGATTCTGACAATGACAAGCTTGTTTTTAACAAAACAGTGGGATTAAAAGACGCCTGGGCAAAAGAAGTGAAAAAGGGTTGATCAGGATAAACTGAATGACATTAAACAAACAGAAGCGCCCGATACGGCGCTTTTTTTATTTTGACACTTCTTGCTGGCTTTGGGGGTGTAAATGAAGGGATTGGCTAATTAAAGTCCTTAGCGTCGCTGAATTCTATCATATCCTTCGCTGACAGGGGTCAGCAAAAAAAGGGATTTGTAAAGATAGTTTTGGTTAAAACAATCCGTTATGAGTTATACGACTATTACCCGAATCGGCACAGATCATACCATCTGGCAAAAAGGGTTTGGATTCTATAAAGACGAACTCGATATCATGGAAAGCCGCCTGACTGAAATTGCCAAAAAGAATTCCACTTTTGAGGCCCGCCAGGGGGTGGAGCATTTTCAGAATCAGTTTATTGTTCAGCGAAATAATATTGATGAGCTGAAGCATGAAGTGAATATCTATGTGAGTAAACTGGGGACCGATGCACAGCAACACGGCGGCCGTATGGAATCCCATATGATTGATGAACACGCCACTTTACATGAAAAGTATGAAGATTTTGAACGCGTAATGAATATCCTCCGCCACGAGTTCAATGAATACCTGAGCAAGTGGATGTGAATGGGTTGGTAACTGTTATTCAAGGGCCATTTTCTTTTGAGAGTGGCCCTTGTTGTTTCAGGTATGGTTGATAGGTTGACAAGGACGTTCTCTTAGGAGCCAACCTTGTCAACCTGTCAACTTTTCAACCTTACTTATATTCCCCGTACAGTTCGCGTAATGTATCCGCGATCTCGCCGAGCGTACACTTCGCCTCTACAGCTTCCACCACCACCGGCATGATATTTTCGCCACTGCTGGCTTTATCACTCAGCAACTGAAGTAGCTGATCACATTTGGCATGATCACGGTTAGAACGGAGTTGTCTCAGTTTTTCAGCTTGTACGATCCGGATGCTGTCATCCACTTTCAGGATTGGTGTATTATTTTGTTCCGCTGACTGGAATTTATTTACACCGACAATAATCTTTTCATTGTTCTCAATATTGCGCTGGTACTCATACGCACTCCGGGCAATCTCATCCTGGATAAATCCTTCTTCAATCGCCGATACACTGCCGCCCATGGCATCAATTTTTTCAATCAGTTTCCAGGCAGCTGTTTCCACTTCCTGCGTCAGGGATTCCACATAATACGAACCCGCCAGCGGGTCTACTGTATCCACGGCGCCGCTTTCAAAAGCTACAATCTGCTGTGTACGCAGGGCGATCCGGGCGGCTGCTTCTGTGGGCAGACTCAGGGCTTCATCATATCCATTAGTATGCAGCGACTGCGTGCCACCCAGTACAGCAGCCAGTGTTTGTATCGTTACCCGCGTAATGTTATTCAGTGGCTGCTGGGCTGTGAGCGTACTACCGCCGGTCTGCGTATGAAAACGCAGCATCATAGCCTTGGGATCGGTGGCGCCCAGGTCCTTCATGATTTTCGCCCACATCCGTCGCGCTGCCCTGAACTTCGCCACTTCTTCAAACAGGTTATTATGCGCATTGAAGAAGAAAGAAAGACGTTTGCCAAACACATTAATATCCAGTCCTTTCTGCTGGGCAGCCTGTACATAGGCTTTTCCATTGGCCAGGGTAAAAGCGATTTCCTGTACAGCGGTACTTCCGGCTTCCCGGATATGGTAACCGGAAATGGAGATGGTATTCCATTTGGGCACTTCGGCACTGCACCATTCAAAGATATCGGTGATGATACGCATTGAAGGTTTTGGCGGATAAATATACGTGCCCCGGGCCGCGTATTCCTTTAATATATCATTCTGGATGGTGCCTGAAATCTTCTTCAGGTCCGCTCCCTGTTGTTTGGCCAGGGCCACGTATAAGGAAAGCAGAATATAGCCGGTGGCATTAATGGTCATGGATGTGCTGACCTCTTCCAGTTTTATACCATTGAAAAGGATTTGCATATCCTCAATGGAATCGATAGCCACCCCCACTTTTCCGACTTCACCTTCAGCCAGGGCATGGTCACTGTCGTATCCGATCTGGGTGGGCAGGTCAAATGCCACACTCAGCCCGCTGACCCCCTGGGACAATAAATAATGGTAGCGTTTATTACTTTCTTCGGCGGTGGAGAATCCCGCGTACTGGCGCATTGTCCATAATTTGCCCCGGTACATATCCGGCTGAACGCCCCTGGTAAAGGGGAAACTGCCGGGCATTTCATTGTTGAGCAAAGGAAGGTCTTCCCCGGTATAGAGTTGTTTTACTTCTATTCCGGAATCAGTAAATTTTTTTTGCGGGTCCATAATTAAAAATTGATGGGTTGGGAAAAATCGTTATTGCATCAGTTTTTTGGCTTCATGATTCAGGGTCTGCGAAACCATTTCGTGAAGGGCGCCGTTTTGCTGAGACATCATGACTTCCAGTATTTTCTTATTAAGTTCTGATGAAGATGCTGAGAGGGGCAGACTGGCTGCTACCTGGTTCACGACCATAATATTCTGTTCTTTCAGGTTACGCACCGCATCCCAGCTGACCTGGCTGACATATAATTGCTGGGTACTGTTGTAATCATATTCCTGTTTGATATTTTCAGTCAGGATCATTTTCATTTCTGCCGCGGAAATACCGGGTTGATTCAGCCGGCTGATCAGGCTGGGCAGGGAAATACGTTCGGTAAGCAACACCAGCCGCTCATAAGCCTGGAGACGAAGAGGAATACTTTCAAAAGAAGATGTTGGGGCAGGGGCTTCCTGTTTTCCCTGTAAAGCGCGGGTAACAGCAAAAAAGGATAACAGAATGGCCAGCACAGAAATAATAAGGCTTACAACGGTAAGATCCATAGAGATGATTTTGATTTGATGCAAAAATAGGTTGATTGCAGCATCTTTCCGGGTTAGTACGGGCAGGTGCCCGGCTGATAATGGTCAGTTATTTTCCTTTCTTCGGAAATTACAGGGCTTTTCTCAGTCAAAACTTTGATTAATTTTGACGTATGGAAACAGTTACAACAACTCCCGTTACGCTCACCGAAGGAGCAATTGCCGAAGTACGTCGCCTGATGGCGGCCGATGGTTTTGATCATACCCAGAAACTCCGGGTAGGAGTGAAGGGGGGCGGCTGTTCCGGTATGACCTATGTACTCGGTTTTGACCAGCCCGGAGCCAATGATCAGCATTTTGAGATCGCCGGGGTGCCCTGTGTCATGGACAAATCGCATGAGCTCTATCTGCATGGGATGCTGGTAGACTGGCAGGATGGCCTCAATAACCGCGGCTTCACCTTTAAAAACCCAAATGCCAGCACCACCTGCGGCTGCGGTACTTCTTTCGCCGTATAATTTTTTTGGCCACGAATGGGCACTAAAGTGCACGAAAAATACAAATACAGAAAGGCAGGCCACGGATCGCACGGATAAACACAGATTATCCCTGCGGGATAAAATTTTGCCGGGAAGACGGGAAGAACGGGGAATTTTTCGCCAGAAAAAAATCCCACAACGGTTCTTATGACTTTCCGAAAGTTTATTTCTTTTTAATCTTCAGAAAGCCTTTTTTTCCTTTGCGGGATACAAATCTTCTATA
>CAZLRY010000268.1:0-5004 GCA_964561675.1 uncultured Chitinophaga sp. | reverse complement strand
AGCAGCGACTATAATAAAAGTATCTTCCCGGGCTACTCATTACTCATTATTCATTACTCATCTGAGGTTTAACCTGGACGTAAGCCCAGGCCGTAAATAAAGCCACTAAAGGAAACAATAAGCTCCACCAGCTATGGGTGATCAGCAGGAGCGCAATGGTCAGCAACAAAATATATAAGGGGTAA
The DNA here is from genome assembly GCA_964561675.1 of uncultured Chitinophaga sp. Lineage (GTDB taxonomy): Bacteria > Bacteroidota > Bacteroidia > Chitinophagales > Chitinophagaceae > JJ008. The sequence goes on along the minus strand of CAZLRY010000268.1, from coordinate 4,819 downwards.
ATCAGCAACAGTATCCCCATGACTACGGAGTCATAGTGACCTGGTTCTTTCAAGCGGCTGATGGCATTTTTACGGGCAACTATAAAAGGAGGTACATTGATCAGCCAGCCGATACAACCGGGAAGGAACAGAATTATTTTTTTCAGGCGGGATACCGGAACGGATAATTTTTCTTTCAGTTGTTTCAGGTCGGTGGAAGGAATTTCATAAACCCCTTTTCCCAATTCATGTCGCAGACGATTATTAAATTCAAGGTTCCGGGGGCCATCGGCCGTATGGGCTGCGATCACATCGGAGCTGATGATTTCTCCGAAGTTTATAAAAACGTTTTTACCAAAACGGGTGAAGGAGCTGTAATTCAGGGCAACCGGCAATACCCGGAGCGGAATATTTTCTTCCCAGGCTTTGATCGCAAGGCGTGCAGTTCCTTTTTTCAACGGCCGCAAGTGCCACTCATTGATGCATTTCCCTTCACTGTAAATGGTGATAATACCATTTTGCTTAAACAGTTCCATGCAGGCATCAAATGTTTTATAGTTCTCAGAAAGATTTTCCACGCCTTCACTGGTGCGGTAAACCGGCAAGATTTTTACCGCGGTCAGCAGTTTGCGGTACAATGGTTTTTTAAACACATCACCGCGTGCCAGTGACCAAACGGGCTGCCGGAATATGGTATTGAGTAAAACAGAATCGAGAAAGGAGTTCGGATGGTTGGAGGCCAGCAGGAGAGGACCTTTTTCATGCAATCTTTCGGGCTGATTGATGACAATTTTCCGGAAAAAAACACGGATGGCGATCCCCGCCATTATTTTCAGGTAGTGATAGAGCAATGGTGCGCAATAGTGGCCTGAGCCGGTTAAAAGTTAAGAATGGCAGCAATTCCCCGAAAACCAGGCACTAAGCGGTCTGCAAGGGTCGCTAAATCAGCGTGTTACAAAGTGGAAGCTAATGAAAAAACTTCGTCTTGAAAAGCGTTTTTCCCCATTTTTTTAAATTATCTTTGCAACCCCGAAATAAAACCATTCGGGAAACAAATATCATGTTTGAAAACAACATTAAAAAACAATTAAACGCTGATGTACAGGAGTCCGGTGCCGAAGAGACCGTGGCTGCAGCGACAACAACAGCACCTGTGGTGGCTACGGCTACCGCCCACGACGATTTCGACTGGAGCGTGGACAAACGTAATGTAACTTCTTATACCAAAGAAGAAAAAGAGAAGTACGACAAAGTGTATGAAAATACATTTGTACAGCTGAATGATGGCGAACTGATGAAAGGACTGGTTGTTGGTCTGACCAAGACTGACGTAGTGCTGAACATCGGATTCAAGAGTGATGGTCTTATCTCCCTCAACGAATTCCGTGACATCCCCAACCTGTCTATCGGTGATGAAGTGGAAGTAATGATCGTGGAGAAAGAAGACCGGGAAGGTCACCTGAACCTCAGCCGTCGCCAGGCACGTATTACCCGTGCATGGGAGCGTATCGTTGAAGTACACAAAACAGGTGAAGTAATCACTGGTACTGTGACTTCTAAAACAAAAGGTGGTCTGATCGTGGATGTATTTGGAATGGAAACATTCTTACCCGGTTCACAGATCGACGTTAAACCGGTTACCGATTACGATCAGTTTGTAGGAAAGACGATGGAGTTCAAAGTGGTGAAGATCAACGAAACCATCAAGAATGCCGTTGTATCTCACAAAGCCCTGATCGAAAGCGATATCGAAGCACAACGTGCAGAGATCATGAGCAAACTGGAGAAAGGCCAGGTGCTCGAAGGAACCGTGAAGAATATCACCGATTTCGGTGCATTCATGGACCTGGGCGGACTCGATGGTCTGCTGTATATCACAGATATTTCATGGGGCCGTATCTCTCACCCGTCTGAGGTGCTGAAACTTGACCAGAAGGTCAATGTGGTGGTACTTGATTTCGATGATGAGAAGAAACGTATCAGCCTCGGTCTGAAACAACTGACTCCGCATCCATGGGATGTACTCGGAGAGAACATTGTTGAAGGCAATGTAGTAAAAGGTAAAGTGGTGAATATTGAAGATTACGGTGCATTCCTGGAAATTCAGCCGGGTGTTGAAGGACTGGTGCACGTAAGCGAAATCACCTGGGCCAATACCCCGATCAATGCCAAGGAGTTCTTCAAATTAGGTGATGAGCATGAAGCAAAGATCGTTACCCTGGACAAAGACAGCCGCAAGATGAGTCTCTCTATCAAGCAGCTCTCTGCTGATCCCTGGAATGATATTGAAACTAAATTTGCAGAAGGCAGCCGTCATACCGGCCTGGTGAAAAACATCACCAACTACGGTGTGTTTGTGGAACTGGCTCCTGGTATCGGTGGTATGATCCATATCAGCGACCTGAGCTGGCTGAAGCGCTTTAATCACCCAAGTGAGTACACGAAAGTGGCTTCAAACATTGAAGTAATCATCCTGGGAATTGATAAAGACAACCGCAAACTGCAACTCGGACACAAACAACTGGAAGAAGATCCCTGGAATACGCTGCAGGATACCTTTGCAATCGGCAGCATTCATGAAGGAACAGTAACCCGCCGCGATGATAAAGGCGCCACCGTACAGCTGCCTTATGGCCTGGAAGGTTTTGCCCCTAACCGTCACCTGAACAAGGAAGATGGTAAGAGCATCGGTGCGGATGAAACCAACCAGTTCATGGTCATCGAATTTGACCGCAATGAAAAACGCATTGTAGTCTCTCATACACGCATCTGGGAACAAGGCAAGGTTGAGGAAGTAGAGTCCGCCAAGAAAGAGGCCAGGGCTGAAGCTGACAAAACCAAGAAAGCCGTGAAAACTATCCAGAGTAAGGTTGAGAAAGCTACCCTGGGTGACCTGGGCGTGCTGGCTGACCTGAAAAAGAAAATGGAAGGGAATACCGAAGAAGGTGCTGCTGATGCAAAACCTGAATAAGTAAAATTCCTTTTACAAGCATAGTAAGGCCGCCTTTTAAAGAAAAGGCGGCCTTTTTTATGAGGTAAAACACTCATTTACGTACAATTACGATGAAATTAATCCTGTTTAAACTTGCAAGTACCATAAGTGATTATTTTCTTTGTTGTACCATCCTTTCGAATAAGCCATCAAGATCATTCAGCAGGTTAATGAACTGTTGATTTGTATTTTATGCATCCTTTGTCCTGGAGCGCAACACCGTACCAAACTTATGATTATGAACAAGCTGAAATCCGGGATGTATTCTTCCACCACAGACTTCATCCGTTATAAATACAGTATACTCTTATTTTGTTTAGCTGCATTCCTGCAGGTGAAAGGAGAAACAACAGCCAGTAACCGCCAGGCACAATCAACGGCAATCATTCAATCATTTCAGTCATCGCATTGTTTTAAAGTTGATACGGGTGGAGGCATTCTTCCATTGCATAATTTTACACTTTCGGTTGTCCTGAAGGAAAATGTCGTTTTTATCAAATGGCTGGCAGAGAATGAAATGAATACGGAGAAGTTTGTCATCCAGCGGAGTAGTGATGGCAACATATTTAAAAATTTGGGTGAACTTCCTCCTTCAGGACCGATGAATATTCTTACAGAATACAACAGTACTGATGATATTAGCGGTATTAGTTCGGGGGTGGCCTATTACCGCATAAAAGCGGAAGACAGCCGGGGTAATTTTGCATTCTCCAATGTGGTTCCGGTTCGTTTATCCCAATCAGGCGGCTTCAGTTTCTGGCCAAACCCATTCAGCACTTCACTGAGCCTTTCCTTTAATGCCAATCTCTCTACTTCAATAAAGGTTGAAATGTATGATAATAGCGGACGCCAGGTCATACAACAACAGTTCAGTATCAACAGGGGGATGAACCAGTTATCCATCAATGGTGCTGCCAGCCTGCCACATGGATTATATCATGTGCGTATCATCGACCTGCTTACACAGGAAGTGTCATTCGCCAAAATGACCAAATAGGCTATTGTTTTTTTTATGGGGGTAAATTGATTGTGTTTCTGCACATTTTCTTAATTTCAGCGGTGAATGGGTTACCAAAACTGACACATGCCTGCTATACTAAATCGCCTGAAATATTTTAACCCGGTCCGGAAACTGGTCTATATGATTGTAGGGGCAGCTTCCTATCCGGGACTTGCGCTAATTAACAAACTCAGCATTTCAGGAACGGAACACCTGAAAAATCTTCCTCGTGAGAAAGTATTATTCGTAAGCAATCACCAGACTTATTTTGCCGACGTAATTACATTCCTGCAGATTTTCTGTGCCGTAAAATGGGGCAAAATGAACCGCCTGGGTATTCCTTATTACCTGTTGAATCCCTTTACCCGTGTAAACTATGTGGCCGCAGAAGAAACGATGAAAGGCAGCCTGATCAGCCGATTGTTCCTGCTGGCAGGCGGATTAACAGTGAAGCGTACCTGGAGGGCGGAAGGAAAGGAAGTGAGAAGGGGGCTTGATCCTTCTGATACCCGGAAAATTACCCGGGCACTGGAGAGAAACTGGGTGATCACTTTCCCACAGGGAACAACAAAGCCGTTTGCACCAGGCAGAAAAGGGACGGCCCTTATAATCAAACAGGTAAAACCCATTGTGATACCCGTCGTCATCAACGGATTCTGGAGAGCATTTAATAAGAAAGGACTGAAATTTAAAAAGAAAGGTTCTCTTTTGTCCGTTACGTTTAAAGCCCCGCTCGAAATAGATTATGATGCACCTGCCGATGTGATACTGGCACAACTGATGGATGCGATCGAACAAAGTAAAAAATTCATGATGATGGGAAAACATCACTGGCAGTCCACGGACAA
>CAZLRY010000267.1:0-5006 GCA_964561675.1 uncultured Chitinophaga sp. | reverse complement strand
TTATTGGCGGACTCCTGTTTGGTATTGGTATGGCCATCCTCGGGTATTGTCCGGGAACATTGCCTGTATCATTGGGACAAGGTTCTGTGGATGCATTGATTGGCATATTGGGTGGTTTAGCTGCCTCCATAGTATACACCGTGTTAAGTCCGACATTACATGGAACGATAGGTCCGGATATGGGTAAAATAGCCCTCTCCTCTCTTGTGCAGTCAGGTTCTGCCGGGTATTATCTATTAGCAGGAATTATTGGAAGCGGTCTGATCGCAGCAGCATTCTGGCTTCAACGGATTGAAAAGAAAAAGGAACTGAATTGGCTGGTTGCGGCTGCCGGTATTGCGGCAATAGCCCTTACTATATTTATTGTTTCAGACCGGGTGCTCGGCGCTTCCACTTTGTACCCCTATATCGCGGATCGTCTGACCGGGTTGACGGATAATGATTATTATATCAAACAGGTGCAACAATCCGGTTTCTATGAAATGAAATTTCTGGCCGGGGCTTTTCTTTCCGGCTTAGTTTACTCTGTATTGAAAGGGGAGTTTAAGATCCGGCTCCTGCATGATAATTGGATCCGGATGAAAGGAAGCTCTTCTGCAGGACGTATTTTCTGGGCTTTCACCGGAGGGTTTCTCTTACTCTTTGGGGCCAGACTGGCCGGTGGTTGTACCAGTGGTCATATTATCTCCGGTGGGATTCAGTTAGCCGTCAGCAGCTGGGTTTTTGCGGTTTTTGTATTCACCGCCTTTCTGCTGACCGGTCATTTCTTTTACCGGAATGAAAAACAATCCTGATTTGTAATAGTAATATTCTGGTAACATTGGTTTTCAAAAAAACAATATCAAATAACCGGTTATTGAAGTGGCACTTCATAAATGACTAATAATCACTACTTTGATCAGCCTGCCTGAACTGTAATTAACATTCCGGTAATATTCCGTTTACAATTGGTTAACCCGGGAGTAACATACCGGTAACCTGCCGAAGGCATCTTTGCGCCAAATAAACAGATATGGTTCGCAGGCTGCGTTTGATGTTGTTTCTCTTGTGCTCAGGCCTTCTGGCGGTGGCACAGCAATCCCCTAAATTAACCGGTAAGGTTACCAATTTAAAGAATGAACCTCTCGCAGGTGTTACTATAAAAGTTTCCGGTATGGCTGGTGGTACAACCACAGAAGTGGACGGACGTTTCTCTTTAACCTTGAGTCCCGGGAAAAAATACACCCTCATCTTCACCGCTGTAGGCTATGCCAAAAAAGAGGTAGAAGAAGTGGAAGTCTCTGCCGGTCAGATCAACGAATTGAACATCACCCTGGAAGTAGAAGAAAAAACCGGCGATAATGTGGTCATTACCACTAAGGTTTCCACTGCGCGGAAAGAATCAGTGAATTCCCTGATCGCTTTCCAGAAAAATACCAATACAGTCGCTTCAGTCATCTCTGCTGAGACGATCCGCCGCTCACCCGACCGTAATACCGGTGAAGTGCTGAAACGTACCCCCGGTGCGAGCTTGCAGGAAGGTAAGTTTATTGTCATCCGTGGTCTGGCTGACCGTTACAACCAGGCAATGCTAAACGGTATTCTTCTGACCAGTACCGAGCCAGATCGGAAAACTTTTTCTTTCGATCTGATCCCCTCCGCCATGATCGATAATATTATTATCAATAAGGCCTTTGTTCCGGAATATCCCGGTGAGTGGGCCGGTGGTCTGATCCAGGTAAATACAAAAGACATTCCTTCCAAGAACTTTTTTAATATTCAGGTTGGATCAGGATTCAACACACAGACAGCTGGGAATACTTTTTATAAGGATGCTAAATCCAAAACAGACTGGCTGGGTTTTGATGATGGCACCCGTTCCTTACCTGCAGGTTATACCCGTAAAGCGGCCTTTGATACATTATCACCGGCTGCCAAAACGGCCATTGGTAAACAAATGCGGAATGCATGGACGCCCACTGCAACATCTGTTCCTTTTAATTACTCCTTCCAGTTTAATGGAGGTTTCAGCGGTAAACTTTTTGGAAAAACAATCGGTGGTACTTTCGGAGTGAACTACAACCGCAATAACCGATACCTGAAGATGGTAAACCGTTCCAATGCCCTCTCCAGTGGTGTATTTACCACCAACTATGATTACAATGATGATCGTTATATTCAGGAAGTAACGGTGGGAGCGCTCGGGAGTTTATCCATGCAGATCAACTCGCTGAATAAGATCTCCATAAAATCAATCATTAACGTGAACTCCCCTTCTTCGGTTACCCGCCGGAGCGGAATTGACTTTACCCGTGATGAGGATATTGCCGGAACAGAACTTGCTTTTAAGCAAAACACATTCTTCACTGTACAGGCCAATGGTGATCATAGCCTGGCCAAATCATTAAAGCTGAAATGGTACGGGGCCTTTAATATTCTCGATGGCTATATTCCTGATCAGCGCCGTCTTTCTTATTCCCGCTTTACTAATACCCAGGATCCTTTCCGCCTGCTGATTTCAAATACCCTTTCACAAAACAGCGGCAGCCGGATCTACCAGAGCTTATCCGATTATATTTATACTGCCGGAGGCGACCTTACTTATAATTTCACAATGTTTGGTCAGAAGCAATCCCTGAAAAGCGGGTATATGCTGCAAATCAAGGACCGCTTATACGATGCCCAGTTATTTGCAAATTACCTGCCCCTTGATAATCCCGCACTTACCTTATTACCGGCGGACCAGGTATTTAACATAGATAATTTCGGTGATGGTACCGGTAACAAATTCGCCTTCGATGCGATCAAAGGAAAAACCTTCCGGTATCTCGCAAACACAATCCTGAATGGTGGTTTCCTCCAGTTCGATAACCAGTTCAGCCGGGCATTCCGGGTGGTCTGGGGTCTCCGGGTGGAGCATTTCGATCAGCTGGTGGGTAGTGTGAAAACCTGGGATCCACGTCATACCTACTCTAAGGTGACCGACTTCCTTCCTGGTCTGAATGCTACGATTAAGGTTAATAACAAAGTAAATATCCGTTTGTCAGGATCACAGACTGTTATCCGTCCGGAATTGCGCGAACTGTCTTTCCTGAACCTGTATGATTTTGAACTGAATGCCTCCGTACAGGGCAATCCGGCGCTGAAAAGAACTAAGGTTTCCAATTTCGATTTCCGGTATGAGTTCTATCCGAAAGCGGGAGAAGTACTGACTGCGGGTGTGTTTTATAAAGATTTTAAGAACGCGATCGAACAGCTTTTTAACGAAGGAATCGGTGGAGCCAGTACGTTCAGTTTCCAGAATGCCGGACAGGCTACGGCCTGGGGAGCCGAGCTGGAATTCCGGAAGAAGCTTGACTTTATGAATGCCCTTAAAAATTTCACCTTGCAGGCCAATGCTTCGTATATCAAAAGCAATGTAAAAGATGTTGTCTTTAATATTGATCGCCCGATGCAGGGTCAGTCGCCTTATGTAGTAAACGTAGGGTTGATGTATGACCTTGAAAAATCAGGCCTGAATGCCACCCTGCTTTTCAATCAGATCGGTGAACGTATTTACCTGGTAGGAGATCTGACTTCCGGTGCCGGTTCTCCGGATATTTTTGAAGCCCCCAGGGCCCTGCTTGATTTTCAGTTGGGTAAAAAACTGCTGAATAAGAAAGCAGAAATCAGGATGAATATTTCCGATATCCTGAACAGTACCCAGTATTTCTACCAGAATAGTGATGGCCAGAAAAAGCTGGATAAAGGAACGGATGCTTATCGTTTTACCCGGACCAACGGCACCACGTTCAGTTTCACCTTTAATTATTCCTTATAAACAAGTACAAACAAAAATTTAAATAAACAGCAATGAAAAAGTACATTTTCTTATTATCGGCCTTTGCAGCAATTGCCGTAACGGGTTGCCGTAAAATCGAAACGGATGGTGAGATCCAGGTGGTCGTGGTGAACGGCGGTGGCAGTGGCAATACAACCGGTGAGACGATCACCCTGCAGGGCCGTATTAATGCAGATACGATGCTGCGTAAGAAAAACACCTATATCCTGAAAGGACTGGTGTATATGGTAGGTAATCATACCATGACAGTCGAAGCCGGTACCACCATTAAAGGATCTTTCAGTGGTTCGGATGTGGCCGCTCTCGTGATTACCCGCGGTTCGAAAATTGTCGCACAGGGTTCACCCACCGAGCCTATCATTTTCACTTCCGCTTCACCCAATCCACAGTCAGGTGACTGGGGTGGTATTGTGATCTGTGGTAAAGCGCCGATCAATTCCAGTTTTAACGGCACAGCCGGTCTGTTCCAGGTAGAAGGTGGAATTGACAATGCAAACGGTGATGGCCTGGCCGGTTCCGGTGACGCTACTGTTCCTACAGCTGTGCCTGCGGATAACTCCGGTACCCTTTCTTATGTACGTATTGAATATGCCGGTTACGCTTATCAGCCTGATAAAGAAGTGAACAGTCTGACCATGGCTGGTGTAGGCAGTGGTACCACCCTCGATCATATCCAGGTGGTATATGCAAAGGATGATGCTTTTGAGTGGTTTGGTGGTACGGTGAATGCCAAATACCTGATTGCCTTTAAAACACAGGATGATGATTTTGATACCGATAACGGATTCAGTGGTAAAGTGCAGTTTGGCCTGGTGATGCGCGATTCTCTGATCGCGGATATCTCCAACTCTGAAGCATTTGAAAGCGATAATAACGCCCAAGGCACTCAGGTTAATCCTAAAACAACCGCGATCTTCAGTAATATAACTGCCATCGGTCCCCGTGCTACATTGACCAATGTGGGTAGTTCATTATTCAGAGGCGGCGCCCATCTCCGTCGTAACACAGGTGTTTCTATTTTCAATACCATTTTCCTGGGCTGGCCCCGTGGAGTTGAAATCGATGCCACAACTGGTAATTCTACTGCCCTTAATATTGAAGACAGCACCATGCGTCTGCGCAATATCACTGTTGCCGGTTGTGCTACGGCTACCCGTTTCAGTGGAACAGCCGGTGCCACCATCAC
>CAZLRY010000266.1:0-5013 GCA_964561675.1 uncultured Chitinophaga sp. | reverse complement strand
AAGCCAAATATGCCTGGCGGGCCAAATTTTTTGAACTCTGCGCCAAGCACAATGTTACCCCCGCCGAAGCCTGCTTCAATTTCGGCTTCCGCATTCCCGGTGTGAATTCAGTAGCTTTAAGCACTTCCCATCCCGAAAAAGTAAAACCCAATATCGCCATGGCCACCTGCGAAGTACCCGTTTCCTTATGGGATGATATGAAGGCGAATGGGTTGTTGGAGGAGGATTATCTGATTAATAATTTGTAGGGGAATGGGAAATGGGAAATGGGGAATGGGGAATGGGGAATGGGGAATAGGAAATAGGAAATGGGGAATGGGAAATAGGGAGTCAATAGGTTGAAAAGTTATAATCGGGCAATTACGCTGTTTTGTATTTATTAGCCCGAAGGGCTTAAATTATTAATAGCCCCCGGTGAAACCGGGGGTAGGGTTGAAGATGATCTCACCAACCCCAACGGGGTTGAACTAATAAGTTGAACGGTTGGATTTAATTCCCGAAATTCAACCTGCAATTGCTGCCATGAAAAGATCAAGCTTCCTTATTTGCTGTCTGCTGTTTTGTTATACTGCCATACTGCATGCACAAAAAACTGACACCAGCGACGCCCGCTTCCGTCCACTCCTGCATTTCACGCCCAAGGCCAACTGGATGAACGATCCCAACGGGATGGTCTACTACAAAGGCACGTATCATTTATTCTATCAGTATTACCCCGACGGCAATACATGGGGACCGATGCATTGGGGACATGCCACCAGTACCAACCTGATGAACTGGGTACATCAACCTATCGCTTTGTATCCTGATAGTCTTGGTATGATCTTCTCCGGCAGCGCCGTGGTGGATAAAAATAATACCTCCGGATTTGGAAAGAACGGCCAGGTGCCACTGGTAGCCATCTTTACTCAACACGATGAAGCCGCGATGAAGAAAGGGAGTAAAAGTTTTCAAAACCAAAGCATCGCGTATAGTCTGGATGAAGGCAAGACCTGGACCAAGTATAAAAACAATCCGGTACTTCGTAGTCCCGGCATTGTTGATTTCCGTGATCCGAAAGTTTCCTGGAATACAGCCGTTAATAAATGGATCATGACCCTGGCGGTGGCCGACCGGATTCATTTCTATTCATCCCCTGATTTAAAGAACTGGACCAAAGAAAGTGAGTTTGGAGATAAAGCGGGCGCGCATGGCGGCGTATGGGAATGTCCGGACCTGTTCCCAATGAAACACGAAGGAAAAGAAATATGGGTACTACTGGTCAGCCTCAATCCCGGTGGTCCGAATAAAGGCTCCGCCACCCAATACTTCCTGGGCGATTTTGATGGAAAGACATTTCATCCCTACAGCACCGAAACAAAATGGATCGATTATGGTCCGGATAATTATGCTGGAGTGACCTGGAGTAATACCGGCGACAAGCGATATTTCATGGGCTGGATGAGTAACTGGAGTTACGCACAGCAAGTGCCTACTTATACCTGGCGCAGTGCCATGACCCTTCCCAGGGAATTGCGTATTGAAAAATCCGGATCGGAATACCTCCTTATACAGCATGCTGATGAACTTATCCGACCTTTTTTTACATCAGGCTCCACCTGGGAGAAAGCCAATATGCGGCCGGGGATGAATATGGTAAGGCCCTACGATATTTTACAAAATCCCTGCAGGGTCAGGTTGTCTGCAGGGCAGTCAGATGTATCGGTCACTTTTTCGGATGATAAAGGTGGGGCACTCAACGTGGGTTATGATCATAAGGCAGACCAGTATTATATTGACCGGACAAATGCGGGTCTATCCTCTTTTTATTCAGGCTTTGCCACCCGGGCTACCGCTCCGCGAATAGCCACCGGGGATAGTATTGAGCTGACAATCATTTTGGATAAATCTTCTGTTGAATTGTTCGCTGATGGTGGCAGGACTGCGATGACTGCGGTGTTTTTTCCGAAACAGCCGTTTACAAAAGCCACTCTTCAATACAAGGAAGGGATAACAGTAAAAGCCAATTATGCACCATTAAAGAGGAAGTAATTTTATTTCCGTTCACTGAACAGGAAAGGCCATTCCGGATTATACACATGAGCCTTCATCATCCACCTGTACATTTTTTTAACAATGTCCGGATACTGATCGGCCAAGTTATTCTTCTCTTCCGGATCTTTTGAAATATCATATAACTCCACCGGTGAAGGACTGGCGGTGGACACATTCAACCGGATTGCTTTCCAGTTTTTCCAACTGATGGCCTGTCGTCCATTGTTTTCATGAAACTCCCAATAGAAGTATTCATGCTGTTTGCGTTTTCCTTTATTGAACAATACTGGAACCAGAGACAGCCCGTCAGTTTTAACTTTGTTTTTAATGCCCGCCAGTTCAAGTACCGTGGGATACATATCCCATAAGGCAGCCGGGTCATGATTTACGGCTGGTTTTATTTTACCAGGCCAGTAGGCCACATAAGGCACACGGATCCCACCTTCATAAAGATCACGTTTAATGCCACGGAATACGCCATTGCTGTTGAAGAAATCCGGATCACCGCCATTCTCCCGATGAGGACCGTTATCACTGGTAAAAATGATCAGGGTGTTTTCGGCCAGTCCTTTATCGGCAATAGCCTTTATGATTTCGCCTACATACTGATCCAGTCTTGAGATCATGGCCGCAAACTGTGCATGGGGCAGGGGCTCGGGTACTGCATTATGGGCACGGGTCTTCAGCTTATTTCCGGTCAGCGGTGCTTCATTAAACTTTTGGGCATAATGTTTATACCATTCATCATGCGGACCGATCACATCACCATGTGGTAAGGTATAAGGCAGGTACATGAAGAAGGGTTGTGTTCCTGCTGCCTTGATATAATTAATTGCCTGCTGGTGAATCAGTGCAGCAGAGTAAATGGAATCAGCCCCGTTATTGGGTAATTCCACTTTCTGATGATTATCCCAGAGATAAGGCGGGTAATAGTCATGCGCCAGGCTCTGGCAATTGTATCCGTAAAAACGATCGAAGCCATGTTTGTTGGGATCGCCGCTGTTCTGGTTAAAACCCAGTCCCCATTTCCCAAAAGCCGCAGTAGCATACCCGTTTTCCTGCAGGTAGTTCGCAAAGGTTTTTGCATTTTCAGGTAATGGAATTTGTCCTTCTGGTGCAAAAGGAAGATTGCCCCGGATCAGCGTATGTCCCGTATGCATACCCGTCAGCAGGGAAGTACGGGCCGGTGCACAGACAGTAGAACCGGAATAGAAACGGGTAAAGCGGATACCCGCAGTTGCCATTTTATCAATCTGCGGGGTTTCGATCTTTTGTTGTCCGTAACAACCAATCTCCCCATAACCCAGGTCATCGGCAAAGATGAAAATAATATTGGGTCTTTTGGCCTGGGCCAGTACAACGGGTTGTTGTAACGTAAGGAGCAATAAACAAAGCAGAATATTTTTCATGCCTTACTTCATTTTATAAATCTCCGTTCCGGCCAGCAGGAAACAACCGAGTCCATAGTCTTCAAAGTCGGGGGTCTTGTCATAGCCCACTGGTTGACCATCCTTGGGTTCTTTGCCGGTGCCCTGCACAAAGCCGAGTTTACCATCGGGATGTACCGCTTCTTTCGCCATCGCTTTCCAGGCTTTCACAATTGCGGGTCTGTATGTTTTTTTATCCAGTAATCCATGATTGATGCCCCAGGCAAAACCATAGATAAACAGGGAAGTACCGGAAACTTCTTTACCGCCAAAATGAGCGGGGTCGTTCAGACTTACATTCCAGTAACCATCCGTACGTTGCAGGGGCAGGAGGGCGGCACACATGTCTTTATAATCCTGCAGGTATTCATTGTAATGCGGATCGGACTTGGGTAAAGCCTCCAGGGTTTTCACCAGGGCGGCCACTACCCAGCCATTACCGCGGCTCCAGTAACAATCATCGCCATTGGGTTCTTTATATGGCGGTACAAAGTCTTTATCTCTCCACCAGAGTTTTTCAGCGGCATTGTACAAACCCTTGCCACCATGTTTGTATTTGGTAAAAGCATACATCTCGTACATCCGGTCAAAATAGCGGGTGTCATTATAGAGATTGCCCAGTTTGACAAATACCGGCATACCCATCTGCAAGGCATCGATCCAGTTCCAATCATCCACTTTAGGGGTGGAGAGCATGGTGTCAATGCAGGCTTTGATATCTTTCACCCGTTCAGGATGTTGCTGTCCATCGAGGATATACATATCTATATAAGTCTGACCACAACATTGGTTATCCGCATTACGGGTTTTGATACCACCGCGCAGTCCCCATTTATGTTTTTCGCCCCACTGGAGCATATAATCATAATAGGTTTTCTTTTTATCAATGCCATAGAGCGACATCAATCCTTCGTAATAGACCGCCCTCGTCCAGATATTACTGGGGCGTTCGATATTGGTAAATATGGATTTACCCGCATCCGGCCATTTGTTCATGAAGTACTGGTTGGTCAGCTGCATTGACTTCAGGATCTTTTTACGCTTGGGTAAAGACTGGCTGAAAGACGAGAGTATCAGCGACAAAAAACCGGTGAGCAAGAGGATTCTTTTCATATGCAATCGTTATGCTTTTAATTCAGTGTGTCGTAAAATTCATTCAAAAACCGGAGATTTGGTACATTCATACGACTAAAAAAAACAGACAGTACGTGACAGTTGATAGGGCTTGTTCAGATACTTTAAATCTATAAATTATTTTATATGCAACGATTGGCTTTCAAAATGAAATTATTCAAGGGACAGGAAGCGGAGTACCGCAAGCGGCATGATGAAATCTGGCCTGAATTATCGCAACTGCTGAAAGATAACGGGATCAGCGACTATTCGATCTTCCTGGAAGAAGAAACCGGTTTTCTGTTTGGGGTGTTGAAAGTGGAGGATCCGGCAAATATGGAAGTATTACCTGCCCAGGCCATTATGAAAAAATGGTGGGCCTATATGAAGGATATTATGGAGAGTAATGATGACAATTCCCCTGTTTCCGTGCCATTAA
>CAZLRY010000265.1:0-5045 GCA_964561675.1 uncultured Chitinophaga sp. | reverse complement strand
TTCTTTCCGTCCGCATCATATTTGGCTACAAAGCGGTGTTTCATCTGTTGCAGTTGCGGCGCCTCATCACCGCCAAAGAAGATGGTCTCTCCTTCTTCTTTAATCCAGAATGCCTGGTGATAGGGCGAATGTCCTCCTGTTAATTCATACCGGATATATCCGTCAATTTCCCCATTGCCCACCAGCAACTCCACCTGTGGGTTATTCCGCAGGCATTCCAGTTCTTCGGGTATAAAAGAAGGAAATCCGGTTTCAAAGGCAAACTGAAATTCTTCCCGGCGTATATAATAAGTCGCATTGGGAAATGACAACCTGGCGCCCAATCCGTCTCTTTCCACACCCACCCCGCCGGCATGGTCCTTATGTAAATGGGTCATCAGCACTTTGGTCACATCCCCGGGATTGATGCCATTATCCATCAGGTTCTGGTGCAGCTGCAGCACGCCATTTTTCTCAAAACCCAGCCCGGTATCGAGTAACAGGATATCCCTGGACGTAATCACCACAAAGGGCTGTATTTCCACCAGCAGACTTCCTGCCGGCCGCTCATGCAACTGGTGTTCGGTATCGTCAAAAGGAACAAAACGCTTTGTTTTGTCAATGGTGAATGTGCCTTCGGAGAGGGGGATGATTTTCATATAGTTCAAAGATAACTAGAGGAGAAAGAACCAAGATGCCAAGATCCAAGATGCCAAAGAAAAATCAAATAACAAACGTCAAATAATGACCAAAAATAATGACCAAGGCCTCCTGTGAATGTTCTCAGGAGGATTGGTGCTTTTTTGATCATTTTCTTTTGATGCTTTTTTGGACCTTGCCTTTTGATGCTTCTTTGGCTTCTTGGCTATCTTGGTTCTTGGATCTTATTTTGGCATCTTGGTGTCTTCGGTTCTTGTAATTTTACCTGAGAACCATTTGCCGGTCAGCATCCAGTCTTATCAAAATAAACAACATGATCGTAAACGTCAGCAATGAAGTTCCTCCATAACTGATAAAGGGCAGCGGAATGCCGATCACCGGGGCCAGTCCGATGGTCATGGCAATATTGATGGCCATATGGAAGAAGAATACGGATGCCACTCCGTAGGCATAACTGCGGCTGAAGGTACTGCGCTGTCTTTCGGCAATGGTAACGATCCGGAACAAGAGTAAGAGGTATAGCCCCAGCAATACAAAACTACCGGCGAAGCCAAATCCTTCGCCTACAGTACAGAATATAAAGTCAGTCCGTTGTTCAGGTACAAAATCGTAGCGGGTTTGAGTGGCACTCATCAGGCCCTTACCCAGTACGCCACCACTACCAATGGCAATCTTGGACTGGCGGACATTGTAATCAATATCTTTTTTCTTATCGGTTTTTTTCGTCAGTTCATTGGAGTGGGCCTCTACATATTCAGCCGGTACATCTTTTCCCACGGTGCTGTATATCCGCTCTACCTGGTAAAGCTTGAGTACTTTTTTAAAGGCCATGGGAACCACAAAAAACTGGATACCCACGCACAGCAACCATACAAAAATAATACTATAGAGCAGGCCGGATTTACGTTTCCACCAGCGGCGGGTAAACCAGACCACCAGCAGCATCAGGGAAGTCAGGACAATGGCGAGGGTGATTTTTTCCAGCAACAGGGTCGCAACAATCAGGGCGGCAGCTGAAAATCCGATCACCAGGATCGCGGAGGGCAATCCTTCCCGGTACATGACTATAAAGAAAGCAAAGTATACAAGAGCAAGCCCCGTTTCACTCTGCATAATGGTCAACACAGCCGGGAAAAGGGCAATACCTGCTGCGATCAGTTGCGAACGGGTTTTGGTAAAATCAGTCTCGGGCCTCGACAGGTATTTGGAAAGCGCCAGGGCTACAAATATCTTACAAAGTTCTGCCGGCTGGAAATTAAACGCCCCCAGTTTTATGATCGACTCTGTGCCCTTGATCGGTGAATGAAAAGGAAACACCAGCAGGAGCATGAATATTCCCATGGCATAGAGTAAGTTGGCGGTGGCGGAAAAGAACTTACTATCCGTCAGTAATATCACAAACCCGATCACAAATGAGATGATGAAAAAGTAAAACTGTTTGCTGTAATCGGTTTTGAACCCAATAAAGGACTGAACAACCGCATCCCCTTCTTTATAGGTAGCCGCAAAGATGGCGGTCAGTCCGATACTCACGAGCAGCAGGTAGATCCAGACCAGGCTCCAGTCGATCCCTTTGGATATGGCGGGGTTTTGAGGTCTCATGATTTTTTGCTGCCCACTGTTTTAACGAATGAATGACGGTCCGGAAGCATGGCCATCATGGCTTCATTATTCTTCACCGGCTTGTTTTTACCCGCAGGCATGGGGGCATTTGATTTTTTCACATCCGCCTGCACATAACGTTTAATATAGCTGCTGTCCTTCGTGGTCTGGTACCATTTGAAAGCCCGGATAGAATCTTCTTTGTATTGAGCCCGTTTGAAATAAGCAGGCATAAGGTTGGTCTTGGTAATCCGTTCAAGATCTTCCTTGCTTTTAGGCATCAGGGTATCATTCAGGTATTTCTCCATCATTAACCGGGAAATAGGGCCGGCCCAGGTAGCACCGAAACCGGCATTCTGTACAAAAACGGCAATGGCGATCTTCGGATTTTCTTTGGGTGCAAAGCAAACAAACATCGAGTTGTTCGGCAACTTGATCCGGCGACCATCTTGTATCGTATAGTTTTCTGCGGTCCCGGTCTTTGCACAAACTTCAATGTTTGGTATCCTGGCATTTTTTGCCGTACCAAATTTCACCACATCGTTCATTCCTTCTATTACGGCATTAAAGGCAGTATCAGGTATATGCGTCAGTACATCATGCTTGATCCGGAAGCGGTTCATTAATGTAGTATCCTCGTCCGTTTCCCCGTCTATCTTTTCTACAAAATGTGGTGTATAATAATACCCGCGGTTAGCGATAATACACATGGCATTGGCCATTTGCAGCGGAGTGGTCAGCATTTTATCCTGCCCGATGCCGAGGGTAAGATTAGTACAGGAAGTCCAGTGGTTGGCATTTTCCTTGTTGTATACAGAAGTATCTGGAATTAATCCGGGAATTTCATTAGGAATATCCAGTCCAAGGCGAACCCCCAACCCGAATGTATTCATGTATTTTCTCCATTGCAGATAGCCGTTCTTAACATTCCCGTATTTGGGATTATCCACTGTAAGCCGGTACACATGCGCATAATAGGCATTGCAGGAATTGGCAATGGATAAACGAACATTCGCAGCGTGTCCGTTACCGGCGTGAGTACATTGTGGCTTTCCATGTCCGCATAATGTATATCGTCCGCCACAAGGATATCCATATTCAGGAGTAATCACCCCTTCATTCAAAGCCACAAGGGCACCCAGTGGCTTAAACGTAGAGCCTGGCTCATATCGTCCGCCAATGGCCCGGTTAAGCATCGGACCGGTAACGTCCAGCACCATCCGGCTGTAATTCTTACTGCCTTCCGATCCGGTAAGGTCATTGGGATTGAAGTTAGGACCAGAGACCATGGCAAGAATTCCGCCCGTCTTTGGATCAATCGCTACAAGACCACCTACTTTATTACTCATCAGTTGCTCGGCCATCTGTTGCAGTTCAATATCTATATAGGTACGCAGCCCTCTTCCGGCTACCGAAGCCGTATCAAAAGCACCATTCTCGTAATGTCCCACCAGCCGGTTCTTATTATCCTTGATCATATACTGCACCCCGCGCTGGCCCATGAGTACCGTTTCATAATAGGATTCCAGTCCGGTCTTTCCGATAAAATCACCCTGCCGGTAATAGTTACCAGAGTTTTCAATATCCCTTGTATCTGCTTCCCGGATATAACCCAGTATATGGGCGGCCGCATTGAAGGGGTAGGTCCGCAGCGGACGTTCCACCAGGTTGAAGCCGGGATATTTCCAGCTGTTCTCTTCAAAGCGGGCCTGCAGTTCCTTGGTGAGCAGTCCTTTGAACACCGAAGGCCGCACGGCTGTATTCTTAAAACGGGCTTCCAGTATTCTTTTCTTAAACTCTGCCGTATCAATCCCGATCAGCCGGCAGAATTCCAGGGTATCTATCCCTTTTACTTCAGCAGGCGTAACCATCAGGTCATAAATAATGGTATTGTTCAGGATCGCTTTCCCGTTGCGGTCAAATATGATCCCGCGCTCCGGCCAGACCACTTTGGCAAATACAGCATTGTCCATGGCGAGTTGCCGGTATTTCCCTTCAATCACCTGCAGGTAGAACAACTGGCCAATGATCACAATGAATGCAAGGAGGAATATAAAGCGGATGATTCGGCTTCTGGATTGATTAAAGACAGACATGGAGCGCTATAAACAATGAAATGGGAGGTGAGGAAGAAAGATTATCGTCACACAAAGTACGAATTCGAAAAGCCTGTTTCCAAATCTATTTGAAAATAAAAACAGAATTAAGAAAATTTTCTAAGGCAGTAGTGGAGTAATTACGATCAGGCAGTGTTGGTTCTGAACTTCAGTTTGCGGGGAAACAACAACTCCACAGCCAGTATCATCAGCAGACTGATGCCCGTACTGGCAATGACTTTAATAATAAAATCCAGAAAGCTGCCAACACTCATCCATTCCAGGAATACCATATAACCGTGGTGCAGGAGGGTGAGTACAAAAACATACACCAGGTAAGGTGTCCATTGCATGGCCCGGGGAGAAGGTTCACGGTAGTTGAACTCAGTACTGTCTTTGGGCGTAAGAATAGTGATCAGGAAAGGCCGGACATAGGCAATCAGCAGGCAGGCCGCTGCATGTAAACCGGGTGTCGTGGTGAAATAATCAAGGGTAAGGCCGGTAATAAATCCAATCAGCAGCAGCCATTGACGGGAAACAGAAAAAGGCAGCCAGAGAATAAACAGGAAATAGAGATAAGGCGTGATAAACTGATGGAGGTGCGGAATCCGGTTCAGGACATAGACCTGCAACAGTATCAATACTGCAAAGCGGATCATATTTCTCAGGAAATCACTCACTTTGGATTCTTTTTAGGGTCTTCAATCC
>CAZLRY010000264.1:0-5049 GCA_964561675.1 uncultured Chitinophaga sp. | reverse complement strand
TAAAAGGTAAATACTTCATTAACAGGGACGAACCTTTAATACATTTGTCCGTTAACTATCCCGAATGAGCGATGTAATCCGGGTCAAAGACCTAAGTAAGCATTTTGGTGAGCTGAAAGCAGTACAGCAACTTTCATTTAGCGTGGGAGAGGGGCAGGTCTATGGCTTCCTCGGACAGAACGGTGCCGGAAAATCCACGACCATCCGGATGCTGATGACCCTGATCGAACCTACCGGCGGTGAGATTGAAATCTTCGGAATGAACCTGCGCAAACACCGGAAGGAAATTCTCCGCCAGACCGGTGCCATCATTGAAAAGCCCGATCTCTATAAATACCTTACGGCTAAAGAGAATGTCCGCATCTTTTCACGCTTGAGTGGTGTTAAGGCCTCTGAGAAGCAGATTATGGATCAGCTTTCACTGGTGGGACTGGCCGGTCGTGCCGACAGTAAAGTAAAGACCTACTCACAAGGTATGAAACAACGGTTGGGACTGGCTTGTGCCCTGGTACATAACCCCGGGCTGATCATTCTCGACGAACCTACCAATGGTCTGGACCCGCAGGGGATTGCCGACATGCGTCAGCTCATCCTTCACCTGAGCCGCGACCTGCACAAAACCTTGCTGGTATCCTCTCACCTCCTCAGCGAAATGGAAATGGTGGCCGATCACATGCTGATCATTCATAAAGGAGAAAAAGTGGTGGAAGGAAAAGTGAGTGAACTCCTGGATCCTGAAAAGACAATGGTGGAACTCCTCACACCGGATATAAATTCAGCGATTGCTGAATTCAAGTCAGGTCCCTGGCAAAGCCACCTGAAAGAACCGGTAAAAGGTACGGTCAGACTTGAATGTAACCGCAACGAAATACCTGCATTGAATCAATACCTCGTGGAAAAAGGTATACCTGTGCAAAGTCTGCGTCCGTTAAATTCGCTGGAAGATTATTTCTTATCCCTAACCAAAGTATAGATGTTTATCGAACTGCTGAAAATAGAATTGTACAAGATCTTCAAGCGCCCGCGCACTTTCATTGCGTTCGGGGTCATTGCAGTGATCATCTTACTGGTACAGTTTGCCTTGAAAGTAAACGGAAAGGATTTTGTGGAATTTTATACCGACAGTCAGGCCGATACATTTGATATTCCCTTTGATAAAATACTGAATGGTTACTTTGTATGTGTGGCCGTTTTGCACATGATCCTGATCCATGTGCCCCTGCTGGTGGCCCTGATTGCCGGTGACATGATTTCCGGAGAAGCAAATCTAGGCACACTCCGCCTGCTGGCCGGCAAACCTGTTACCCGTACTCAACTGATCATGGCTAAATTCTGGGCCAGTACTATTTATGTGATTTTGTTATTGATATGCATGGCCTTTTTCGCACTCCTTGGAAGTATGATCATCTTTGGTACCGAAGACCTGGTGGTATTTAAAGAAACCGATATGCATATCATGAAATCAGGAGATGTGATCTGGCGTTTCTTTGCGGCTTTTGTTTTTGCCGCACTCGCATTGACCACCATCGCTGCCATGGCCCTGATGTTCTCCGTGTTTTCGGAAAACTCACTCGGTCCGATTGTGGCCACCGTTTGTGTAGTTATCGTATTCACCATTGTACAGCAATTGCAGGTGCCGGTATTTGAACAAACCATCAATCCCTGGTCCTTCACCACCCACATGCTGGGCTGGAAGGGATTCTTTTATGTAGAAAAAAATGCGGAAGGGGCTACTATTCCGGGCTCGATTGAAAACCCGGCTGCCCTCGTTCGCAGCGGACTCATCCTCCTCGGTTATATTGTTCTGTTCCTTACGATCAGTATCCGCGGCTTCAATAAAAAAGATATTCTCAGTTAATACCGTTTTATGAAACAACGTCTCCTGTTCTTTTTTGCTTTTTCACTGTTCTGCACACAACTGCCGGCACAAGCTGCCAAGGAACTGTTGCAGAAAGTAAAAGCCAAGTATGATAAAGTGAATGATTATACGGCCACCGGCAAGATGAAGACCAATGTGATCTTTATCAAAGCGCCGATTGCCAATATCAAGGTCTACTATAAGAAGCCTGATAAACTAAAGATCAAGAATGAAAATGGCGTGTCGTTTATTCCTAAAGGATCGGCAAATGTGAATATGAACAATGTACTGGGTCTTTCCAATTTTGAGGCCGTGGAATCAGGTACGGAAAAAGTGGCGGGCATCAACTGCAAAGTGATCAAGATCTTTCCACTGAGTGATGAGGAGAATATTACCCGCGCCACACTCTATATTGATGAAGCCCGTTTACTGATGATCAAATCGGTAATCAGCACACGTGAAAACGGCACGTATGAATTACTGATGACCTATAAAAAATACGCGGAATGGGGCTTGCCGGATAAAGTGGAACTGAGCTTTAATACCCGTGATTATAAATTACCCAAAGGGGTGACCATAGATTACGACAATGGCACCGGCAAGGGCCAGCCAAGAGATACAAAAAATCAGAAGGGGAAGGTCGAAATCGATTATTCCTCCTATGAGATCAACAAAGGGGTGCCGGATTCAGCCTTTAACTAAACCTACTCTTCAATGATCTCGTCCTTGGCATTGGCCAGAATGGACGGGGTCATCTTGCGTAACGGATTTTTCCGGCTTTCGTGATAACCGTTCCTCCGGTTAATGATATCGATACATTCAAATATGGCCGTCATGAACGAGGATGGATCAGCTTTATCTTTTCCGGCAATATCAAATGCCACTCCATGGTCGGGGGATGTACGAACAGCAGGCAATCCGGCCGTAAAGTTCACTCCTTCGCCGGTAGCCAGCGTTTTAAAGGGAATCAGTCCCTGGTCGTGATACATAGCCAGTACTGCATCAAAGCGCTCAAAACTGCGGCGGGCAAAAAAGGCATCGGCACTATAGGGCCCTACTACCAGCATATTATTATTCTTGGCTTCTTTGATCGCAGGTTTGATAATCGACTCTTCTTCTTTACCGATCAATCCTTCATCTCCGGCATGCGGATTGAGTCCGAGTACCGCAATTTTCGGCTTTTCAATCCCGAAGTCCTTTTGCAAACTCTGGTTGATCAGAGCCAGTTTACTCAGGATTTTTTCTTTTGTGATATACTGTGCTACTTCACCAACAGGCACATGTTCGGTTACCAGGGCCACCCGGAAATCACCGGCACAGAGCATCATCACCACATCTTTTACCCCGAACATTTCTTTGAGATAGGGAGTATGTCCGGTAAAATTAAACTCGGCAGATTGAATATTCTTTTTATGGATCGGCGCGGTAACGAGACCATCGATATGTTTTTGTTTCAGGGCAGCTACTGCGGTCTGTAAAGACAGGATCGCATACTTACCACCGGTTTCGGTGAGCTGACCGGGCGTTACCTGGATCTCTTCCTCCCAGCAGTTGAACAGGTTCACCTGTTTGTGGTTAATCCGGTTGAATTCCTTAGTACTGCTGTAATTCAGGTTCAGCTCCGGCATCGTTTTCCGGTAAAAATTGATCAGTTTATTGGAGGCAAAGATCACCGGTGTGCAATGTTCCAGGATCCGGTTATCGGAAAAGGTCTTGATGATCAGTTCGGTCCCGATGCCGTTCACATCGCCGCAGGAAATACCGATGACAGGTTTATTCGTATTCATGGTTAACAGTACTTAGGGGTTAAAAGTACGATTTTTAAAAGGATTGAAGTCAATCACTTATTTTAAAATGAGTGCTCCGGGATTTGAAGGCAGCTGTAAATCGTTCGCTTCTTTTTTGCCATTCAGGGTTACGGATGGGAGTGTAGGATTAAGGGTAATTGTGTAGTACCTGTTTGCCTTTTGCTTAAGTAAATACAGTATTAATACCGATTGTTATTGCCGCTTTATTGAGCGAATTTTATAGTTGCAAAAGTTATACCCGTTACCTATGAAAGCCATACCATTTTACATTAAATCCCTTTCACTCTGCCTCCTTTTTTTTTTACTCTATGAAATAGCTGGTGCTCAGCTCACTGTTATTCCCTATGGCAGTAGCTGGAAATACTGGGCAAATAGCCAGGCAAATTATCCGGCCAACTGGCATACGACCGGTTTCGATGATAGTGCATGGCCATCTGGTACCGGTGAATTGGGTTATGGAGATGGAGATGAATCTACCTGTATTCCGGCGGCCAGCCCTGTAGCTGGTACACTTTGTACTCCAACTGGTAATAAATGGCCTGCTTACTATTTCCGAAAAGTGATTAATATTCCGGATCCGGCAATTTATACCAATTTCAGTTTTAATATTGACCGGGATGATGGTTTTGTGGTGTATGTGAACGGGGTGGAAGTATCACGCAATAATATTGCAGCCGGTGCTGTCAGCTATGGTACATCCGCAACGACAGCAGTTGAAGATGGGATCATCAGTTTTACAGTTGCTACGTCCGCTTTTGTATCAGGTAACAATACAATTGCGGTGGAAATGCATCAGGCATCCGTGTCCGGTTCACCACCTGTTTCAACCAGCAGCGATATTTCATTCAACCTGCAATTGCTGGCCAATGATGCTTTTTCAGCCGGACTGAGCCGCGGCCCTTACCTGCAATCAGGTAGTCAGGATGGAATAACCATCCGCTGGAGAACAGCAACTGCACAGAATTCCAAAGTAGAAGTAGGAACAAGCTATGGCAGCTATCCGATAGTGGTGAATGATGCCAGTTCAGTAACAGAGCATGTTGTTCGGGTAACTGGTTTGTCAACAGATACCAAATATTATTATCGTATAGGTAACTCAACCGATTCACAGTTGCCGGATGCCAATCAGTTTTTTACAACCTTGCCGGCATTCAATACGACCCGTAAGATCCGGGTGATCGCCTTTGGGGATTGTGGACGGGGTAATGTTGCCTACCAGGACGAAAGCCTGGCCAGCTATCTGGACTATCTCACAACCAATAGCATTGACGCAGCCGATGCATGGTTATTATTGGGCGATAATGCGTATAACTCAGGAAAGGATGAAGAATTCACGGCCAACTTCTTTAATATCTATGGCAGTAACATGTTGAAAAACCATAA
>CAZLRY010000263.1:0-5067 GCA_964561675.1 uncultured Chitinophaga sp. | reverse complement strand
AAGAGAGCCGCTATGTCATGCACGAATGGCTCTGTTTCTCCACGGCCGATATGGTACACTGGAAAGCCCATCCATCACCCCTCAACGTAAAAGCTTTCAGCTGGGCCAAGGGCGATGCCTGGGCCAGCCAGGTGATCGAGAAGAATGGAAAATATTATTGGTTCGTCGCGGTGGAACATGCCACCATCAAAGGCAAGGCCATCGGTGTTGCCGTATCCGACAAACCCACCGGTCCCTTTGTGGATGCGTTAGGCAAGGCCCTTGTCACCAATGACATGACCACCGAAACAAAAATCAGCTGGGACGATATCGATCCCACGGTCTTCACCGATAAAGACGGATCTACGTATATCCTCTGGGGCAATACCACCCTCAAGCAGGCAAAGCTCAAAGAGAATATGATCGAGCTCGACGGCACCTACAAACTCATCGACCTTCCCAAATTCACCGAAGCCCCCTGGGTGCATTACCGCAAGGGCTGGTATTATCTCTCCTATGCCTACGAGTTCCCCGAAAAGATCGCCTATGCCATGAGCCACAGTATCAATGGTCCCTGGGAATACAAGGGCATCCTCAACGAAATCGCCGGCAACAGCAACACCAATCACCAGGCCATCATCGAATTCAAGGGCAACTGGTATTTCATCTACCACAACGGCGCCCTCACACCCGATGCCGGCAGCTACCACCGCTCGGTTTGTATTGACAGGCTATACTACAATGAGGATGGGACGATGAAGCGGGTGGTGATGACGAGCGAGGGAGTAGGTGGTAGTAAATAGAAAATAGTGAATAGAGAATAGGGGGCCTGCTAAGGAAATTGTATTAAGCCCGTAGGGCTGACATTCGTCCGCCTTCCCTTCGATAAACTCAGGGCAAGCTTTACGACTGCCTCAGAGGTATATATTGCACCGTGAAAATCCAGTAAAGAGGCAGTCTACTCAGTCTGACAACGTCATTTCGCTCCGAATGGTTAAAAGCGGGAAGGCCCTTTTAGAAACATGATAAAGCCCGAAGGGCTGACATGATTATAGACAAAACAATATGCTCAAACGAAACCTAAGAACCCCGAAGGGGTGATACAATTATACCCGGGTAAATAACATTCAATTCACCAGCCCCAGCGGGGCGAAATATC
This sequence comes from uncultured Chitinophaga sp., assembly GCA_964561675.1. Taxonomy (GTDB): domain Bacteria; phylum Bacteroidota; class Bacteroidia; order Chitinophagales; family Chitinophagaceae; genus JJ008. The sequence continues at coordinate 3,929 of CAZLRY010000263.1, read as the reverse complement.
ATTAGCCCGTAATGTAGCAAGATGGCCACAGAGCCCCGTAGGGGTGACATATTATCCCCTCGGATAAAATCCGGGTTCAAATTCATCGCCCCGTTCCACATCCCCCAATAATGAATGCGCGGCCCGGAGGCCACGCATAGCATGGCCCGGACATTTTTCCCGGTCGCCACAGGCGACAAAATAAAATTTCAAAGCAGGATGCTTTGAAATACCCATGCAATTCCGGTTTCTATGCTATTGCCATAGAGCATAATCAAATGAAATTCTAACCCGCAGTCCCTAAATATAGCAAGTTAAAACTTGCTAATATATTTCATTATGTCAATTTATAGCTTTACATTTGTATTCATTTTGTAAAGCTATAACGTTGCACCATGGATAAAAGAAAACTACAACTGCAACAAATCAGCAATAAAATGCTGTATTTGAAGCAATTAAATAGTATCGCTGTTCCGCCCACCGGATGGATAAAAGCGATCCGTAATGCCCTGGGCATGAGTGCCCAGCAATTAGGCAATAAATTATCCATCACCCGACAGGGAGTACAGGATCTGGAGAACAGGGAGAAAGAAGGAACCGTTACCCTGAAAGCCCTTCGGGAAGCGGCAAAAGCGATGGATTTGCAATTGGTGTATGGTTTTGTACCACTCGATGGAAGCCTGGAAGAATTGATAGAACGAAAGGCCCGGGAGATGGCCATGCAGATTGTTGGTCGTACCAACGCTACTATGAAACTGGAAGACCAGGAAAATTCGCAGCAACGGATAGAGAAAGCTATTGAGGAAAGAACGATTGCTTTGAAAAATGAAATGCCGAAGTCTTTATGGGATTAGACCTTGCATATACTGACGGCCAGACTCCGCTGGAAGAGGAGGAGAAAGAAGGGTTGCTGATACCTGCTATTGCCACGCGTGGGGAACTGGATGAATTTGAACAGCAGAATATTGAACAGGCCATTGCCTGGTCGATGCGGCGATCGTTCAAAGCGGAAACAGTATTTACCGAGGCATTTATCAAAACAGTACATAAGCAGATGTACGGAGAGGTATGGGCCTGGGCCGGTGAGTTCAGGCAATCGAATAAGAATATCGGAGTGGATAAGTGGCAGATTTCAACGTCCTTACGTTCATTACTGGACGATGTAAGATACTGGGTTGATCATGCCACCTGGCCACCCGATGAAATAGCGATCCGTTTCAAACACCGTTTAGTCAGCATTCACTGTTTCCCCAATGGAAATGGCCGGCATAGCCGCCTGATAGCAGATATCGTGGCGGAGCAAATTTTTAAATGCCCCCATTATACCTGGGGAGCAGCGAATCTGGTAAAGCAAGGAGATCCAAGGCAAGCTTATCTGAAAGCCATAAGGGCGGCTGACAAGGGGGATATACAGCCTTTGATTAGTTTTGCCAGATCATAATCCGTTTAAGGTATAACAAGCGCAAACGTCCAATACTGAGTTTTATGAATAAAGAAACGCTGATAGCCATCGGATACTGGTTCTCAAATGATGAACCCGAACTTCCCATGCCTCAGAACTTTATTGACACTTCCATTAGTTTGAGTGAAAGACTCCAATTGGTGAATTACCTTAAAAAGGGGAAAAGGTTGCACGAGTGGATGGGATATAGTCATTGCCGGTTTGGATGTAAAATTCCGGTTCATGAAATTGGGAATGCCTGTTTAACAGATGGTACTTACCTATGGCCCGAAGGTCTTTCACATTATATTGCCGAACATGAAGTGTGGTTGCCGCAATCGTTTATTATTCATACAAAGCGTAATGCTGATTTTGTAAGCATAAACGTGTTAACGGACGATACAAATTTTGGAAATTATGACTGGTGGAAGGGCAGTTGGAATTTTCCTCAGTAAATACAAGATGCACACCGAGCCCCGAAGGGGTGGCACAATTAATAGGGGTAACACAATTATTGCAAACATCAATGCAATCCCCCAATCTCCCTAAATTTGTCCCTGCACCGCCACCGTTTTAAAAGGCGGCTGCCCACCCCTTATTATGAAAAATTCATTTTTATTCACCGGCCTCTTCTTACTGACCCTCACCGCCCGCTCCCAAACCATCGACTCCATCCTCACTGCCCCGCAGACCATTGAACTGTCGATCTCCACGCCCCAGCCGCGGCTGAATGAAACCTTTGAGATCAGGTTGGATGCCACGCATATCCGGGCCAATATTTTCAAGTCACTGATCAACAATTTCGATTTTCCCCAGGAGATTGGTGGTACAGACGACAACATACTTACCATGAAAGTGAAAGCCCTGGCAAAGGGAAAAAACGAAATCGGTCCTTTTGAGTTTTACATCGACAAGACCCGGTACACCTCCAATAAAGTAGCGTATGAAGTGGTGGATGCATTGCCCAATACAGACAGCGGTATCTGGTTCAGGAAAGTAATGACCGGGGCAAATACCTTCTGCATCATCATTGAACAACGGATCCCGGCCGCCACGAAATCGAGAAAGACGGCCGAGAACACGATTACCATCACCACCGAGCCTGTATCTGAGGAAATGGTGGAGTTTAAAGACAGCTACTCCATTGACGGTGTATCCGGCGGAGGATCACAACGAAATACCAGTTTCAGCAACCTGAAGATCAACGGGGAAGATGTGCCCTTCAAATACGGCTACGCGATATACTACTTTACCATTAATGACGATAAGGCTAAAATCAAAATCACCCGGGACAAATTTAAAAACCTGCCGAAGGATTATAAGTTTGAGGAGATCATGGTGCAGTAGAGGGAGGTTGTTAACTTGTTAACCTGTCAACATTTCCCTAAATTTAACCCATGCGAACCCTCACCTGCCTTCTTCTCCTCACACTCACCACCCAGGCCCTGGCCCAGGACTCCACAAAGCGATATACATTCAAGGAAGTCGGATGGACGATCACGATTCCGGCTGATTTCAAAGAGATGGATTCTGTTCAAAACAGGAGAAGTATGGAGAAGGGCATCAAGGTCCTCGAGGAATCGGCTGATGTGATTGCTGATATATCTGAAGTAAAAACGCTGTTCACTGCCACAAAAAATACTTTTCAGTATTTCACGGCGACCCTTACCCCATTTGATCCCCCAAAAGACGGGGATTATAAGCAAGCGACTAAGGAACTTAAGGAAATAACCTACTACACGTTCAAAGATCAGATGCCCGATGCGAAACTGGATTCCTCTTCAACGAAAATCACCATTGACGGACTGGAGTTTGACAAGTTCAGTGTTCTTATTAAAGTGAAGGACCTGACCCTGACGGTTGTGTTGATCGGTAAGCTTTACAAAGGATATGATTTCGGGATCAGTTATCTGTACATGGATGAGCAAACACGGGATCAGATTGAAGCATCCATCCGCAACAGTAAATTCCGTAAATGAAAGCAAACCGGAAAAATGAGGATGCTGCTGCGAAAGATGCCGGACCAACCATTGACCGGCCTTTCCCGTACATCATCCTCCTGATTTGTTCAGTTTTGTTGATCCTGGCCGGGCTGTATCTTACAATCAGTGACGGACTGGCAACCGGATTTACGACAATCAACAAATCCGGAACCATCAACAGCAGTCAGTCTTTGTCCGGCCCCTGGACAATGGCCATCGGGATCGGGTTAGGCGTGGTTCCCGTTTGGTCCCTGCTGAAAATCCGGAAAGCCCGGAAGCAGCAACAAAAGAACAGGGAATAGTAAAGCCGGATATTCTGTCTGCTGACAGGTTCAGCAAACTATATAATCTTATCGCACATGAAAAGACAATTCCTCTTCCTCCTTCTATGCTGTAGCAGCTTTTTCGGCTTCGGGCAAAACACGGACAGTCTCCTCGCCGGGATCAGCACCCTCTCTCAGGCAAACGAGTATATAAAAAGCAATCCGAGGGCTAAACTATTTACACTGGAATCGGGTGCAGATACC
>CAZLRY010000262.1:3670-5072 GCA_964561675.1 uncultured Chitinophaga sp. | reverse complement strand
CGAGGAATAACATAGTTGCGAGTTGTGAGTTGCGAGTTGCGAGTTGTAAGCTCGTAACTCGCAACTCATAACTCATAACTTTCTTCCTTAATTCACTTCGATCTCGAAGTATTCCATCACCGCATTACTCAGCAATTTCTTACTGGCTTCTTCAGCGATGGCTTTTGCGTTCTCCGGAGAATCCGCATTCACCTGGAGGGTGATATGCTTACCTACCCGTACATCGTCCACCCCGTTCAGTCCGAGATTGGCCAGTCCGCCCATTACGGCCTTCCCCTGGGGATCCAGTAATTCTTTCAGCGGCATTACTTTTATCTGTACAGTGTAGGTCATGCTATTTTATTTTTGAAGAGCAAAGATAAGACAACATAGGCCAAAATGATAACCGGAACGGCCAGCCATTTCAACAGCAGTGCCGCTATTACTGCAACCACCACCAGCAGATACTTTGGAAGATTGTTTTTCACCGAGTAGTCCTTAAACTTCATGGCCATCAGGGGCAGGGTGGATACCATTAACCAGGACAATACAGCCACCACCCCATAGAGGAACCACTTGTTCAATAAAAGATCCACCATCCATTGATCTGTACTGTAGAAATAGATCATGGGCAGGGAAGCCACTAACAGTCCCACCGCCGGAACCGGCATTCCTTTAAAATGATAGGTCTGGGTGGTATCCAGGTTAAAGCGGGCCAGTCGCCAGGCGGCTGCACAGGGAAGAATAAATGCAGGCACCAGCCAGAGCAAACTCGTATCCACTCCGGAAGGATCTTTAGCAAAACTCAGCCGCAGGAACTGGTAAATGATCATGCCGGGGGCCACGCCAAAGCTCACCACATCGGCCAGTGAATCCAGTTGTTTGCCCATTTCAGAGGTGGCTTTAAAGAGCCTGGCCACAAAACCATCCAGAAAATCCACTACGGCCGCGATCCCGATAAACAAGGAAGCCAGCCAGATCTTTTCCGGGATATCCAGCAATTCACTGCCTTCTGCCGTGACATGAATGATAATGCCGTTTTGTAATACAGCTACAATGGCCAGGCAGCCGAAGAGGAGGTTGAGGAGGGTGAAAATATTAGGGATTTGCTTCATGGAATCAGTTGTGAGTTGTCAGTTGTCAGTTGTCAGGGTTTAAAGAACTAAGGTTCCTACAGGTTTTGAAAACCCTTAAAGAAGGATTAGCATTCTAAATCCGGCTGCAACAACAAACAATGCTGTTTTATTTGTTTAAAATTAATATTTATACTCTGCCATTTATAACCGACCTGGGATCTTTCAAACTCTTCCCTCATTGGCACATTGGCATATTGGCACATTGACTAATTAACTATTTTTTCATTAAACTTTCTATCTCCTCAACGGTAATCGGAATATTCTTCATCAAATCCACACTGCCGTTG
>CAZLRY010000262.1:0-3570 GCA_964561675.1 uncultured Chitinophaga sp. | reverse complement strand
TTCTATCTCCTCAACGGTAATCGGAATATTCTTCATCAAATCCACACTGCCGTTGCGGGTGATCCAGAAATTGTTCTCGATCCGCACGCCCATCTGCTCTTCTTCAATATAGATACCCGGTTCAATGGTAAAGACCATTCCGGCTTTTACCGGTTCTGTCTTGGTACCCAGGTCATGCACATCCACCCCGAGGTGATGTGATATGCCATGGTATAAGTATTTCCGATAGGCCCTGTTCTCCGGATCTTCGTTCTTCACATCGGATTTTTTAATCAGTCCAATCTTTAAAAACTGTTGTGTGGCTTCCTCTCCTACTTTATCGGTATAATCCACAATCGTGATACCGGGCTTCAGGATACTCTTGCAGTAATTGTGGATGGCCAGACAGGCATTGTATACTGTCTTCTGACGTCGGGTGAATTTGCCATTGACCGGTACCGTCCGCGTAAGGTCGGCGCAATAACCACCGTACTCTGCGCCAAAATCCATCAGGATCAGTTCGCCATCTTTGCACTCTTCGCTATTACTAACGTAGTGCAGTGTTCTGGCCCGGTCGCCACTGGCAATGATGCTGCCATAAGCCGGACCGGTAGCCCGCTGACTCAGAAAAGAATGGAAGATTTCCGCTTCAATTTCGTATTCCATTACTCCGGGCTTAATGAATTTCAGCAAACGGCGGAATGTGCTATCTGTAATATCAATAGCTTTCTGCAACACTTCCACTTCGGGTGCGGTTTTAATGGCCCGCAGTTCTTTCATGATCTTAGCCGCCCGCAGGTATTGATGCAGCGGGTAAAGGCTCTTCATTTCATCAATGAAGCGATAGTCCCTTGAACGTACGAGGCTGGCCTTGCGGTCATTCTCATTACTATCCAGGTAAATATTATCGGCCAGGTGAATCCAGGGTTGTAATAAGCCATCAATACTATCGAGCCATACAATGGTTTTGATGCCACTCATATCCTGCGCTTCTTTTACCCGGAGGCGTTTGCCATCCCATTTTTCCTTCAGTTCGTTTGGACGAACCAGTACCAGCACCTCCCGGTATTTCGGATCGGGATTATCCGGAAACAGGATCACCATACTGTCTTCCTGGGTTACCCCGCTCAGCCAGAAAAGATCGCTGTTCTGTTTGAAGGAATAAATCGCATCCCCGTTACTGGGCACTTCATCATTACTTACAAAAATGGCAATGGAGTTTTTTTGCATCTGGCGCACAAAGCGTTGCCGGTTCTGTACAAAAATCTCCGGGTTCAATGGCAGGTATTTCATATCAGTTGATTAAGGAATTTGAGGAAAAATGAAAAATCCTGCTAAAGATAGCATCCTATCCTTTTATGCCCCTGACTTTCATCACAAAACAATGTAGGAACCCCCGATTTGGAGAAAATTCAGCAGAAACTGCCACTGATTGAATATTGAATGATATAAAGCCATGAAAATGAATAAATAATTGTCCCAAAAACTGATTTTTTGACATTCTCCAATGTGTCGCACGAACACTTGTTTGTAAAATATTGGGTTTTGGTATTACCTTTGTCGCTTCACCAAATGAGTGCGCCATATATGTCAGTACCAACGATTGCTATTCCTGCCCAACATTTACACAAAATCGGCCTCAAAAACTCAGGATCCATTCATTATCAGCTTAGTCCGGAAGAACTGATCCAGGACACCCTACGCATCGGCGATGGAGTGCTGAATGATACGGGGGCCCTGGTCATCCAGACGGGAGAGTTTACCGGACGTTCTCCAAAAGACAAATTCACTGTAAAAGATGAAAGCACCGCAGACAGTGTACACTGGAATGACTTTAATATTCCTATCGAGCCCGGCTATTATGATATCATATTCGATAAAGTCACCGATTATATGAACCGGCTTCCGGAATTATGGGTTCGAGATTGCTATGCCTGTGCCGATCCCCGTTACCGGTTAAATGTTCGGGTGGTCAATGAAAAGCCCTGGAACAACCTGTTTGCATACAATATGTTTCTTCGTCCGGCCGAGGAAGAACTGGAAAGTTTTATTCCTGACTGGCATGTGATATCTGTGCCTGGCTTGAAACTGGATCCGGCTACCTGTGGTACCCGTCAGCACAATGCGGCTGTGGTATCTTTCAAACATAAAATGATCCTGATCGCCGGTACGGGTTATACCGGTGAAACCAAGAAAGGCATTTTCACCATCCTCAATTATATTTTACCACACGAAAAAGATGTATTGAGCATGCATTGCAGTGCCAATATGGGTGAAGACGGTGATACCGCCATTTTCTTCGGATTAAGTGGTACCGGAAAAACAACGCTTAGTGCAGACCCCAACCGTAAGCTGATCGGGGATGATGAACATGCCTGGACCAATGACAATATTTTCAATTTCGAAGGCGGCTGTTATGCCAAGACCATTAACCTCACCGAAGAAAAAGAACCGGAAATATTCAATGCGATCCGGCCAGGTGCCCTGGTGGAAAATACCGTCTTCTTTGAAGGTACGAACCGTATCAATTTTGATGACGGATCCATCACTGAAAACACCCGGGTCTCCTATCCCCTGCATTTTATCAGTAATGCCCAGGAGCCTTCAATTGGAGGTTTGCCAAAAAATATTTTCTTCCTGACCTGTGATGCGTTTGGGGTATTACCTCCTGTATCAAAACTCACTCCCGGACAGGCGATGTACCAGTTTATATCCGGCTATACGGCCAAAGTAGCCGGTACTGAAGCGGGGGTAACTGAACCCAAACCTACTTTCAGTGCCTGTTTTGGCGCCCCCTTCCTGCCCCTGCATCCAGGTAAATACGCCGCCATGCTGGGTAAAAAAATGCAGGAGAACAACGTGAATGTCTGGATGATCAATACCGGCTGGACCGGAGGAGCATACGGTACCGGCAGCCGGATGAAACTGAAATATACCCGGGCCATGATCACGGCCGCACTGGAAGGCACATTGAACAATGTTGAATATATGAATGATCCCATTTTCGGTATGGCGGTTCCCACCAGTTGTCCGGATGTACCTGCTGAACTCCTGCAGCCCCGGAATACCTGGGCCGATAAAAATGCCTATGATGAAAAAGCAAAATACCTCGCCGGATTGTTTGTGAAGAATTTTGAAAAGTATAAAGACGGGGTGAGTGAGGAGATACTTGCCGCAGCGCCTAAGGATAAGTAAAAAGTCAAAAGTAAAAAGTAAAAATAGCAGACATTAAAGCTGAAAAGGCCTCTGAAATGGAGGCTTTTTTTCAGGTTTGTGCTTAGATGCAGGAAACTAAATCAGGACATACAGCGGATCAAAAATGTAAGTAAAAACTCAACAGTAAAAATAGCAGCCTCCAATCTGTAAAGACTTTACAGATTGGAGTTTTTTTTACTTTTTACTTTTGACTTTTTAATTTCTTTAACGGCCTCTTTCTTGCCAAATAAAATTTCCGGAACTAAATTTCGTTTAAATAGCACATGAAACGAATTTTCTATTTGTTGGCCTATATCTTTTCACTTTCAGTTGCGCAGGCACAGGAAGCCGGCGAAGATATCCTTACCTGGAGTGCAAGCCGCAAGCTGACCTGGA
>CAZLRY010000261.1:3288-5094 GCA_964561675.1 uncultured Chitinophaga sp. | reverse complement strand
ATTTTTTAACAAATTAATTAAACAAAAATATTCCCAAAATCAATCCAAAGTGTTTAATTTTACCGTATAATAATTAAACACAATTATATGTCCGGATTAGAATTTAACCAGTTGCTGCTGCAGAATGCAGACTTTCTGAAGCCTTTTGCTGTGAATCTCACCCGTGATACAGAAGCCGCAAATGATCTCTACCAGGAGACATTGTACAAGGCCCTGGCTAACCGTGAAAAATATAATGTAGGCACGAATATCAAGGCCTGGTTGTTTACCATCATGCGGAATATTTTTATTAATAATTACCGCAGAAAAGCTAAACAAAAAACCATTTTCGATAATACCCCCAATGAGTTCCTGATCAACCAGAATCAGGCTACTGTTAGCAACGGGGCTGAAAGTGATATGCGGATCAAAGAGATCAACGCGGCGATCCAGGGATTGCCGGAGATCTTCCGTACACCCTTTTTGTTGTATTTTGACGGCTATAAATACAATGAAATTGCCGAGGTATTGCATGAACCATTAGGGACAATTAAAAGCCGGATTCACTTTGCCCGTAAATTATTAAAGGAACAGATCAGTCGCTACTAAATCACATCATTTGTCGGAAAAATCAGTCATTATTATCGGTAGCGGATTTGCCGGTTTGTCCGCCGCATCTTTCATGGCCAGGGAAGGCTGGAATGTAACTGTGCTGGAAAAGAACAGTACTGCTGGTGGCCGGGCCTGTCAGTTAAAAGAGCAGGGTTTTACGTTTGATATGGGCCCTAGTTTTTACTGGATGCCGGATGTCTTCGAACGCTTCTTCAATCAGTTTGGAAAAAAAGTATCCGACTACTATCAGCTCACCCGGCTGGATCCTTCTTACCGGGTATACTGGTCAGATGGGTATACTGATCTGCCTGCCGATTATAACGCACTCCGGGATGTATTTGAATCACTCGAACCGGGCAGTGGTCCGTTACTGGATAAGTACCTCCGGGAAGCCGCTTATAAATATGAAGTCGGGGTCAACAAACTGGTGTATAAACCTGGATTGTCACTGACTGAATTTATGGACTGGCAAACGATCAGCGGGGTATTCCGGCTGGAAGTGTTTACCTCTATCAAGAAACATATTTACAAGTATTTCAAGCATTCCAAACTCCGGCAGTTGATGGAGTTTCCTGTTCTTTTCCTGGGCGCCCTTCCACAGGATACACCGGCGCTCTACAGCCTGATGAATTATGCCGATATCAAAGGAGGAACCTGGTACCCGGAAGGGGGGATGTATGCCATCGTTGACGGCATGTACCGGCTGGCCCTCGAACTTGGGGTGCAGTTTAAATTTGAGGAAGCGGTGACCCGGATAGAAATCAATAACGCAGTGGTCAGTAAAGTAATTACGGCTAAGGGAAGCTATACTGCAGATGCCGTCATCAGCGGAGCCGACTATCATTTTACTGAAACAACATTACTGCCACCTGCATACAGATCTTATTCCGATTCCTACTGGGATAAAAAAGTAATGGCTCCTTCCTGCCTGATGTACTATGTCGGGCTGAACAAAAAACTGAAAAAACCCGTGCACCATGCGTTGTTCTTTGATGTACCCTTTGATCAGCATGGGGTGGAAATTTATAAAGATCCGAAATGGCCGACTGAACCTTTATTCTATGTAAGTGTTTCATCTGCGACAGACCCGTCTGTGGCACCGGAAGGTCAGGAGAATATCGTATTCCTGGTGCCCGTGGCGGCAGGACTGGAAGAGGATACAGCGGAATTAAGAGAAAAGTATTTTCAGCTCATTGCGCGGCGGATGGAAAAACA
>CAZLRY010000261.1:0-3188 GCA_964561675.1 uncultured Chitinophaga sp. | reverse complement strand
ATGGTACATCTTTTTCATACCACCAGTGAAAATTGCAGCCGGATCGTTACGGAGAATTACAGCACATCCTTCTCCTCGGCTATCCGCATGCTTCACCGCGACCTGCGGACGCCCATTTTCAATATCTACGGGTTTGTGCGTCTGGCCGATGAGATCGTGGATACCTTTCATGACTATGACAAGGATATACTGCTGGCCCAGTTTAAAGAGGAAACCTATGCCGCCATTGAACGCGGTATCAGCCTCAATCCCGTGCTCAACAGTTTTCAGCGTACCGTCAATGAGTTCAATATTGACCTGAAACTGGTGGAAGCTTTTTTCCGGAGCATGGAAATGGACCTGGATAAGAAATGTTACGATTGTGAAGGATACAAAGAATATATCTATGGTTCAGCCGAAGTGGTGGGCCTGATGTGCCTGTATGTTTTCTGTGAAGGCAAACAGGAGATGTATAATAATCTGGAAGCACCGGCCAGGGCCCTGGGAGCCGCTTTTCAGAAAGTGAATTTCCTGCGGGATATAAAAGCGGATTTCAACGGTATGTCAAGGGTGTATTTCCCGGGCTGTGATTTTTCCAATTTTACAGAAAAAGACAAACAGGAAATTGAAGCGGATATTCACCAGGATTTTCAGCAGGCTTATGCCGGCATCATCAAACTGCCGCTGAAAGCCCGTTTCGGAGTCTATGTAGCTTATAAATATTACCTCTCATTATTTAAGAAAATAAAACGCCTGGAACCGGCCCGTGTACTGGACAGCCGGATCCGCATCCCGAATTACCTGAAAGCAATGATCGTATTCAGGGCGGGCGTTAAAAACCAGCTTCGACTGATCTGATATGGACCTTACCCAAGTTATTCTCGTGGATGAGCAGGATAATGCGCTCGGCTCCTGTGAAAAAATGGAAGCACACCGTAAAGGCCTTTTGCACCGGGCCTTCAGTGTATTTGTATTTAACCGCAAGGGTGAAATGCTCCTGCAGCAGCGGGCCATGCATAAATACCATAGTGGCGGACTCTGGACCAATGCCTGCTGCAGTCACCCGGCACTGGGCGAATCCACCCAGGATGCGGTTCACCGCCGGTTGGTAGAAGAAATGGGATTTGATACGCCGGCCCAAAAGTTATTTGATTTTGTTTACCGGGCCGGATTTGATAATGGCCTTACAGAATATGAATTTGACCATGTCTACAGCGGCGAATATAATGGAGAAATCCGGTGCAATCCCGATGAAGTCATGGATTACTGTTATAAGCCAATGCAGGCCATAGCGGAATCCCTGCAGACAAGACCCGGATTATACACGGCCTGGTTTCAACTGGCCTTTCCAAAAATTGAAAACTGGTGGCAGCAACAATATGGTGCCCCGGCCCTGACTGATTAATTCTATTTATATGATCCTGGATATTCTTTTATACGTGCTCGTTCTCTTTGGTACATTCATCGTCATGGAAGGAATTACCTGGTGTACCCATAAATATGTCATGCATGGGTTTCTCTGGATCCTGCACAAGGATCATCACCAGGTGCGCCCGGGTGTATTTGAAAAAAACGACCTCTTTGCCTTCATCTTTGCCGTGCCGAGTTTCCTGTTGATTTATTTCGGCACCTACGATCATGTCTGGTGGATGCAGTCCATCGGCTTTGGGGTCATGCTTTATGGCGCCGCTTATTTCCTGGTACACGATGTGATCATTCACCAGCGGTTCAAATGGTTCAGCCGCAGCAACAATACCTATGTACGGGCTATCCGGTGGGCGCATAAAATGCACCATAAGCACCTGAATAAAGAAGAAGGGGAAAGTTTTGGCTTTCTATATGTCGCCCGGAAATACTGGCAAAAGGTGCAACGTGACAAGCAGCTGATGGCCGGTGCCCGCCGCGTGGAATATGCTCCGGAAGCAGAAGAAGCTTAATTTGCAGTCCTGTTCAAGCAATCATCATATGATTATATTTTTCTGGGTGCCGGCTGTGCCTCGCTCAGTCTGCTACTGCGCATGATCCGCAGCGGTAAATTCTCAGATAAAAAAATTCTCCTGATCGACCGGGAACCGAAGACAAAAAACGACCGTACCTGGTGTTTCTGGGAGGCGGATGAAAGTTTTTTTGAATCCATTGTATACCGGAAATGGCCCAAGGTCGATTTTTTAAGTGATACATACAGTGCTGCACTGGAGATCGCCCCCTATGAATACAAAATGATCCGGGGCAAAGACTTCTACCAGTTTTGCTTTGAAGCAATCGGCCGTCACCCGCAGATCGAACTGGTATTCGCAGAGATCGGGGAAGTGCTTGTTGATGCAACAGGAACAAAACTGGAACTGAATAACCAGCGGTATGAATTACCCGCTGCCATTGTTTTTAATTCCGTTTATCGTCCGGGCGCTTCCCGGCTGAATGTATTACAGCATTTCAAAGGTTGGGTCATTGAAACCGCACAACCCGTATTTGATCCCACCAAAGCTTCGTTGATGGATTTCAGGGTGCATCAACACGAAGGCACCACGTTTGCCTATGTATTGCCATTCGATGCACATACGGCCCTGGTGGAATATACCTTGTTTACCCCGCAATTACTGGCACCGGAACAATATGACCAGGAATTGAAAAATTATATCCGGGATTTTTTGAAAGTAGAGGACTATGTGGTGAAGGAAGAGGAATTCGGCATCATCCCCATGACGGATGAAATATTTTCCACACAACAGAACGGGGTGATACATATCGGTACGGCCGGCGGACAGACAAAGGCTTCCAGCGGTTATACCTTCCAGTTTATACAGAAGCAGTCAGCTCAAATACTGGCGCTCTTGCTGAATGGGGAATCGCTGGCAAAATTAAAGCCAGCACCCTGGCGGTTCCGTTTTTACGACAATACCCTGCTCTATATTCTTTATCATAAAACACTTCCTGGCCGTAAAATATTCTCCACACTCTTTAAGAAAAACAAAGCAACCCAGGTGCTGAAGTTTCTGGATAATGAAAGCACCTTGCGTGAGGAGCTTGGCATTATTTCTTCCTTACCCACCTGGCCGTTTTTGAAGGCAGCGTTGAAGCAATTGCCTTGAACCACAAAGACGGAATGATTTTTTCAAAATGATATGCAGGTTCGTTATGTAGATCACAATGCACCCCTACGGGGTGAAGGTTCATCTGTTATCCCGATCTTTTTGCTACCGACAATACAC
>CAZLRY010000260.1:0-5127 GCA_964561675.1 uncultured Chitinophaga sp. | reverse complement strand
TGAGCCGTGTTTTATCCGCATAGAGTTTAGTTTCACCGGTGTACTCTTCCTGAAATGAAAAATCCGAACCAGCGGAAAAGCGAAGTCCGTCAAAAATTTCTTTTACTACGTCTTTCAGATCAAATTCATCTTCCCTGATCTCTGTACGGGCATTCTGCGAGTAAGTGAGTATTTCGTGTATGATAAGATCCAGGTTGTGGATGCTTTTACCAGCGAGACCCAGGTATTTCTGTACCTGTTCGCGTTCGTCAATTTTTATATTTGCGAGGTCAATCAAGCCTTTGGTGGAAAGCAGTGGAGAGCGCAGGTCGTGTGAAACGATATAAATGAAATTATCCAGTTCGTGATTGGTTTTGATGAGACTGTTGTTAAGCCGGTCATTCAACGCAAGGATATATGCTACTTCGGCAAAAGTGGCCACCGCAGCACCCATGATATTAAACAGCATATCATAGTTGGTACCGTTATAATTTTCCAGTACCGGGTGTTCAGGGTAATGAATATCGGTCAGGATCAGTAAGGAGATAATAAACAGCACGATGCTGGCGAGCACCAGCCCGTATATTTTTTGTTTGCCCTGGAATGCGATCAGTGTGCCGATCAGGACCGGTACATAAAAAGCCAGTACACTGTCGTTGATATGTTCGCCATAAGGAGAAGAAGGAAAGTAGAACATCAGGGCAATAAAGGCAATCAGCTGTGTGAAGTTGACCAGCTTTGAAAGCAGCGTATATCCCCGGTGGTGTATGAACCAGGCAATAAATGCAAATACTCCGCAGGAGAAACTGAGGATGGCCTGATAATGATACTCCTGAATCAGGCTAATGATGGTATAGACAACTCCAAAAAAGATAACGATGCTCAACAGTGTAGTATGTACCCGGTCGCCTTTACTAACCAGGATATTATCGGTGGAATAATAACCTTTGGAGAAGTGGATATCCACATCGAGCAAATTTCTCAGATGTATATTAAAAGGCATCAGGGTACAAATTATTGGTGCTACATAACCGCTATAAAGATATTCAGGAAACGCGGGAATTACTGTAACAAGTATGTAAATCGGCTTGTAAAACCACTTGATTATCAGGAATTAATGATGAATGATTAGCTGGAGATAGTGGTTGATACTTATAAAAAATTACAGGGAAGCCACATTGGGTGCCTGTTCAAGCGAGAAGGTAAAGCTGGTGCCCTGTCCCTCAGTGGAATCCAGTTTGAACTCAGCCCCCATTTTTTCCAGCATTTCCTTGCAGATATATAAACCCAGTCCGGTGCCGGGTGCAGCAGAGGTAGCCCGGTAAAACATATCGAATACCTTCTCCATGCTTTTACTGGCGATGCCTTGCCCGTTGTCCGAGACAGTAATGGCAAACCGGTTTCCGGTTCTGGTGAATACCAGTTTGACAAAGGCTCCGATGGTCTCTTTTTTCCGGTATTTCACTGCATTGGTGATCAGGTTCCGGAGGATGGTATGGAGTCTTCCTTTATCGGAATAAATCAGGGTATCCCCGTTATATTCCTCAAGGAAGGAGAAGGTCGGGCTGTCCTTTATTTCCAATCCATCTTTTATATCCTTTATGATGGATTGCAGATCAAAGGTTTCATGTTGCAATCCGGTTCTTGAATTGCGGGAATAGGCGAGGATTTCTTTTATAATGTCATCCAGATTATTGATGCTTTTGCCGGCGAGGTTAAGGTACTTCAGGACTTCTTCTTTTTCTTCTACTTTCAGTTTTGAAATATCCAGCAATCCTTTTGTTAGTAGCAACGGGGAACGCAGATCGTGACTCACGATATATACAAAATTATCCAGTTCATGATTTGCTTTGGACAGACTTTCGTTCAGCCGGTTATTCAGGGCCAGGATATATGCTACTTCAACGAAAGTGGCGATAGCGGCGCCGATAATATTATAGAGAAGGTCATAACTGATTCCGGTCAGTGTGGCAACGGGTTGATCGGGCAGGTAGTGTGGATCGAAAACAATCAGGGTCAGCGAAACAAGCAAAATCAGGCCTGAAAAAATATAACCATACTTGTTTTCTTTTCCCTGGAAAGCGATCAGTGTGCCTACGCTTACGGGGATATAGAAAGCTAAAACACTGTCATTGGCGTGTATTCCATAAGGGGAAGCCGGAAAGTAAAACATCAGGGCGAGAATAATGATCAGCTGGCTGAGGTTAAAGATTTTCGAATAAAAGGCATATCCTTTGTATTGGATAATATAAGCCAGGCAAGAAAAAACAAAAAGAGCCGCATTCAATACCGATTGATAATAATAGCCCTGTATCAGGGTCACGAACAGGAAGAAAAATCCGTAAAAGGCTTCAATATAGATCAGGGCTTTATGAACCTGGTTTCCTTCCCTGACCAGGAAATTATCCCGGCTGTTAGGCGCTTCGGCAGGAAGGCCATCCACATTCAGCAGATTTTTAAAAGGGGTAATTGGTCGCATTGTTTCCCGATTGTTTTTCCAAAATGCCAGGGTATTAAAGGTATCAATTCGGGTTTTAAAAAACGATGATCAGCAACTATTCAGGTACTTATTTTTGACTAAGTATCAGATCAGTTGCCGGGTGTCAGGGTCAGGAGTAGGGGATCTCCTTAGACGGATGAATCCCGTTTTATGGCAGGCCGCTCCTCCGGATACTTTGGTATTCGTATCTCGTACTTCGTACTTAGTTAAGGTGTTTGAACAGGTGCATCTGCTGTTCCACTTCTTTATAATGCGGCAGACTCAACCACTTCAACTCCTTTATTTTAAGGATGGGTGAATAATCTTTGTCTTTCACTCTGACCATTTTCAGGCAAAGCCGTTTCAACCAGGGAATAGATTCAAGGAATTTCAGGTCAGAAAGTACTACCGGTTTCATGGAGGAGAAACCATCGCCTTCAATATCGAGATCCTGCAGGGCGGTCAACGAAGAGAGGAAGCTGTAGTCGTGTACATTGACCAGTCCATCGGATTCCAATGTTTTTAGTTTTTGCAAGCCGGCCACCGGGGAGAGATTGGTGATACTTGTTCCATTGCCCAGGTGCAGGTGTTCAAGGTTGGTCAGTTGACTGATGGCGGATAGGTCCGGGTACACCCCCCATTTGATCCAGAGGGAAGTAAGACTGTTCTGTTTGCAGATCGCATCGAAGATTTTCTGCGAGATCCTTGTTTCCATCCAAATGCTTTTCAGTGGCAAGGTATCATTGGACAGGTGATCGCACCATTCGTCTACAATCTTTGCCTGTTCCTTCGCGGTTGTATTATCCAGCTGGGTACATTGAAGTTCTATATCCGCTTCACCGTTGTACTCGCTGAAGCTGATCAGTTTGGGTCCCTGGTTAATGGTCTGTCCGGGGAATTCGCCGAAGTTGTAGCTGAATGGCATAGGATAAAGGTAGGGAGAAAGGAAGTCGGTAGTTAGAAGATAGTAGTCGGTAGTAAACAACCCCTCCTAACTAGTCTGTAATTAGAAGTTCGTAGTCAGTAGTAAACAGCCCATCCTACAACGGAATGACAAATTGTGGGAGAGGAAAAAATAGCCAAGTGCCGGTAAACTTCTACTTATGATCATAGCTCAGCACTTCGCGGAGTAACCACCCGCCTTTGTCAAGCAGCCATACATGGGTGAATTTTGCACGGCTTGTATGGCGGTCGGGTTTTCCCTTTTCGCGGATATAGAAATCGTGAATGCCGGTTTGGATTACACCGTATAAACGACCATCGCTGAACAGGGGAAATACTTCGAGACTTTGGAGGTCTGGCTTGCGGATAGGTTTCTGATCGGGGTTGCCGCAAATATTGTTTTTTACCGCAGCGAGGAATTCTGCCTTGTGCTGTATGCCGCCCTGGTCATGGAAAAAAATCATTTCGGGATGTACGGTTTTATCGAGATAATCAAGGTCGCATAAATTAAATGACCGTTCAAAGAAGATGCTGTCCTGTTTTTTCAGAGCCAGGTAGAGGGAGTCGGTTTTTGCCAGTTGAGCCTCCGCACTCAAGGCGACCCCGAGTAATGTTATAAAAAGCCAGTATGATTTCAGCATAAACAGGATTGAGTATCAAAGATGCCCCGGGAATGCTGAATTACAATGCCGTTGGTAATGGGTATTTGCCGGTACTGAAATATTCAGGAGTGATCAGTTGCCAGGAAACAGCCCCTCCTGAGAAGATTTTATCAAAAACAACGTACTGCTTCTCGCTTTACGGCATCCCGCTCGTACTTCATCACGACACTTCGGGATTCTTACCTTGTACTTTGTATTTATTGTTTTTCCCCAGCCGGCGCTACTTCAAATGTTTCCGACTCTGTGGATGGCAGGGGATAGGTATTCACACAAGTGATTTTACCTTTTTTGTCGTATTCAGTTACAGTCCGCTTTCCTTTTTTCTCCACTTCCTTTTTCCTGACTTTTTTGCCGTCATAGTAAGTGTAGGTCACGATATCATTAAAGCGCCCGGTGTCATCTGTGAAGTGAACGATACCTTTCGGGTCCCAGACGGTGCTCAGGTTTTTCAGAATGGTTTTAGTAGTCAGGATGCCTTTTTCAAATTCACTGGTTTCGATCTGCTTCAGGGTCCAGTTGTATTGGACGAGCTGGTATAGATTTCCGGATGGATCCATTTTCTTTTCATGATAGTGGGGGATCATTTCACTGACAAGAATGCCATCCACATATTTATAACGGGCATAAGCGTTATAGGGCCCTTTTGTAAAACTGAGGATCAGTCTTCGCCCTTTCTGACCATATTCTTTTTCCACCCTGACTGACTTTAATTCCGGATTCCATTTATTTTTTTCACGATCATACAGGAGTACGGTAACGGTGGAGTCGAATGCTTCTGTGTGTATCGTGCCGTTGATGATAAAGTATTCCCGGCTTACGAGCCCGTTTATATAGACCACTTCCCGGTAAATGGCCTGATCAGTAAAATTTTTATAGGAGCCGTTCAGGTATCCGGAGTCGCCTATCTGGAACAGGGTGTAGCGGTTGCTGCCGCTTGTTTTATAATGACCGGCAGGTAGCAATGTACTGTCAGCAGAATACATCACCCGCAATTTGCCCGGGATAGTAAGGGTGGGTCTGAAGTATACATCCGCTTCCTTGAGTTCGGTAACGGGTTGTGCCAAT
>CAZLRY010000259.1:0-5151 GCA_964561675.1 uncultured Chitinophaga sp. | reverse complement strand
TTGCCCGGATGCCCCGGATTCTGATCAGCCGCGAGGGCCAGCACATAGGGTTTATGAAAAATATCATGCGATTGCTCTTTGAAGGCCGTTGCAGAAATCAGGACCGTACCATGCCGTTTCCGGAAATTGTAAAATACACGATCCAATACTTTGTTCTTTATCGGCATATACACCCCCACAAAGGGTGCTTTTAGCTTGATAGGATAAAGAATATTCGCATACTCCCAGTTAAACTGGTGACAGGCCATGACATGTACATTTCGTCCATTAGCAAGCAGGGCATTGATCTCGTCAGTAGCTGCTGTGCTTCTCCTGAATGCTGCATTTGGAGAAATCGAGATGAATTTTACCGATTCAATAAAGGTATCGATCAGGTTTTTGTAAAACTGCCGGGCGATCTCAAACTGCTCTTGTTCAGTCTTCTCCGGAAAAGCAATCCGCAGGTTATGGAGCACTACGTCGCGCCGGTATTTAAGTCCATAGAATACCAGCACACGGATTGCGTCTGATATAAAATACAATACCCTGAATGGCAGTAACGAAAACAAATAAAGGAAGGGATAGACTACATAATACATGAAGGGTTAAGATACGGATTTTCAGCTTATGGAGCTTCTTCCCTGCCGACCCATTGGTCTCTGTATTCCGGTTTCCACTTGTGTTTCCAACGGCGGTGGCTCCAGAGATAGAGTTCCGGTTGTTGTTGAATGTTCGCTGAAAGATGTGCTACATATCGACGGATCAGTTCGCCATCCGGCAAAGCGGCCGGATCTTCGGCCAGCAGGAAGTACTCAAAATGATAGTGGCCCCGTTTCGGCCTTGTTGTGGTCATCATCACTACCGGCACTTTCTGAATCCGGGCAAATTTTTCAGGGCCTTTTACAAAAGCGGCCGGCTGGTTCATAAAATACAACCAGTACGCATCCGTACCATGAGGCGGACTTTGATCCGCACCCAGGGCCAGTAAATGTTGCTTCTTCCGCCAGGGAATAATGGCTTTGGCCATTTGTGTGGCAGGGAGCAGGGGATTACCCCAGCGGCCACGGATATACATGAGTAACCGATCCGCCACTGAACTGCTCTGCGGCAGGTATACAGTCAGAAATGTATAGGGTTGGTTGATCCCCGTATAGAGGGTCATGATCTCCCAGTTAAAGAAATGGCCGAGGTTTACCTGCACCGATTTACCACTGGCATGCAGTTCGTTGAAAATGGCCAGATTGCCGGAGATTCGTTTGTTCAGTGCTTTTTTACTGATGGAGATTAACTTGATCGTCTCAATCCAGTTGTCGATAAAATTGCGGTAAAATTTCCGGGCGATTTTCTTTCTTTCTTTTTCGGTCTTTTCCGGAAAACTATTACGCAGATTTTCCAGGATTACTTTTCTCCGGTATCCCAGGATAAGATAAATCACTATAAAAAGAAAATCCGCGATGCCATAAAGGATAAAAAAGGGCAGCAGGGATATGAGGTATAATATGCCAAATATGAGATAGTACATTGCGGCGCAAAGATAATACAGAACAACGGGGCAATCCACCAGGAGACGGCTCAGAGTACAATATTCTGTACCAGCACACTCTTTTCAGGATAATCGGTATTGAAATGAAGGCCCCGGCTTTCCTTCCGGAAGCTGGCTCCTTTTACAATGAGGTAACCCACCGTAATCATATTCCGCAATTCCAGCAGTTGGGGTGACAATGAACTGCTCTGGTAGAGCTGCTCGGTTTCTTCCCACAGCAGATCGAGCCGGCGCATGGCCCGTTGCAGACGGGTGTCATTTCTTACAATCCCCACATAATCACTCATGACCAGTTGCAGTTCTTTCAGGCTCTGGGTAATCAGGATCATCTCCCTCGGTTCGGTCGTGCCTTCTGCATTCCAGTCCGGCAGGGAATCGTTAAAGGCGATATCCTTTATAATCTCCGCTCCATCCAGAAAACAGCGATGCGCAAAGACCATGGCTTCCAGCAGTGAATTACTGGCCAGGCGGTTGGCCCCATGTAAACCGGTACTGGCACATTCGCCACAGGCATAAAGATGTTTGACAGAGCTACGGCCCCACTCGTCGGTCTTGATACCCCCGCAACTGTAATGCGCGGCAGGTGCTACCGGAATCATAGTTTTTGTGATGTCAATACCAATGGAGAGGCATTTCTCATAAATATTCGGGAAGTGTTCAGTAAATTTTTCCTTGCTGAAATGGCGGCAGTCGAGCCATACATGTTCCGTACCCGTTTTTTTCATTTCACTATCGATCGCCCTGGCTACAATATCACGGGGTGCGAGATCCTTCCGCGGATCATAGCGTTCCATAAATGCTTCCCCCTTCATATTACGTAAAATACCACCATCTCCTCTGACTGCCTCCGTAATCAGGAAGGCATGACCCCTTAAGCCCGGTTCATACAAAGCAGTAGGGTGAAACTGGATAAACTCCATATTCTCGATCTTTCCTTTTGCCCGGTACACCATAGCTACACCATCGCCGGTGGCAATGGACGGATTGGTGGTCGTGCGGTAAACCTGGCCATTTCCGCCGGTAGCCAGTACAGTGATCTTGGAAATGATTTTTTCGATGCGGTTGGTTTCGAGGTTCAGCACATAGACCCCGTAACATTCAATATCCGGGGTGGCTTTCGTAACCAGGAAACCCATATGGTGCTGGGTGATGATATCGATGACAAAGCAGTGATGGACGAATTCAATATTCGGCTGCCGGTCCACAGCTTCCAGCAGGGCTCTTTCCATTTCTTTCCCGGTTACATCCTTATGATGCAGGATCCTGAACTCAGAGTGCCCCCCTTCTTTTCCACGCTTATAATCCCCGTCTTCTTCCTTATCAAACTGCGCTCCCCAGTCAATAATTTCCTGTACTCTTTCCGGCCCTTCCTTCACCACAATTTCCACCACTTTTTCATTGCAGATACCGTCACCGGCTATCAGCGTGTCTTCAATATGTTTGGCATAACTGTCATTCTCCATATCATTCACCACCGCAATACCGCCCTGCGCATACTTCGTATTGGTTTCGTCATCTACAGCCTTGGTCATGACCAGTACTTTCCGCTCCGGAAACCGGTTGGCCATTTTCAGGGCATAAGTCAATCCGGCAATTCCTGATCCGATCACTAAAAAATCTGTTCGTTGCATGCTACCCGTTCCGCAAGGGAAATTTGATGATAAATTATTTACTACCGGTACGAAGATACTCAATTGCTCCTTTTACTATATAATACTGCGCTGCCCCGTAAGTCAGCATGATCACCAGTCCGGCCAGGTCAAAAGGCTGATAAAATTTATTGATTGCCAGCACGGAATCGGACAATACGAATAATGCCGCGCCGGCCAGCATCGTCCATCCTGTTTTTTTAACCGGCAAGGCCGTCATGTGCATCGCCATCAGCAACATAATACTGATCACCAGTCCATACACTCTTACAGGTATGGTTAACGCTTCAAGATAAGGGGACAGCTTTCTCATCAGCACACTATAATAAATTACTATCCCCAACAAGAACCATCCATTCCCGGCAATTTTTTCCCTGATCCGTACAAAATGGAAAAAAAGGATATAAAAAATATGTGCCAGCAGGAAAGCACTCAATCCAAGCAGGAAAAAGAGTTCATTTTCTCCCTGAAACATCAGCAATACATCTCCGGCCCAGGAAAAGAAAAGTGCCAGGTATATCCATTTTATCAGTGAGCTGCTGACTGAATGAATGGCCGAATAAAAATACAGGAACAGGAAAGGCAGGATCAGGGGTTTACTGATCCATTGGATAAGCTCATTATTAATTTGTATTCCGGCAATATCTGCCAGCAAAGCTGCCAAAAAGGCCAGTACCCAGATTTGTTTTTTCATACAGGCAATTATAAGTCCACCCAGGCCCCGTTCTCTTTTAATAAATTAATCAGTTCTTCCACGGCCACTTCACTGTTTACATTCCGTTTGACCACTTCTTTTCCTTTATAAAGTGTGATTTTACCGGGTCCGCTTCCCACATAGCCAAAATCAGCATCCGCCATTTCACCCGGACCATTGACGATACAGCCCATGATCGCAATCTTAAGCCCTTTAAGATGATTGGTAACCGCCCGGATCTTTGCGGTGGTTTCCTGGAGGTCGAAGAGGGTGCGGCCACAGCTGGGACAACTGATATATTCTGTTTTTGAAATCCGGCAACGGGTGGCCTGCAGGATACTGAAAGCGGTGTTATTGGTAAACTGGTAGATATTCTGCACGGGCAGATAGGTTCTTCCCTTTGCCTGTACCGTATCCATTTTTGCTTGACGGGTATACCCTAGACAAATCCCATCGCCCATACCATCGAGCAGCAAGGCACCGGTTTCAGCCGCAAAATGGATCAGGTGTTCGTCCGGTGTTTGGGCCGGACTATCCGTCACCAGCACCACCGGGTTCAGTATTTCCCGTTGCTGTAATTCCACAAACATGCGGCGAACGGACTGCATTGCGTTTGAATTAGTGCTGCTCAGACAGAGTACCACCGCCGGATCATTGGCCAGTACTTCCAGATAGGTATAATCGTTCACCTGGTTGTCATCACTGTAACAATCAAACATCACAAAATTCAACTGGTCGCTTTTTGTTTCCGCCGTTGCATATCCTGCCGCATCAAAAATCGGGTAGTAAGTAGCCGGGGATGCTGCCGAAGACCAGGCATCCGGGTATACGATCACTTTAACCGTACCGGGTAATTCAAAATCCAGCAACTGGTGGCCGGTAAAGAGATAATCCGCCGCTGCATCACTGATCGTCCATTTATCCGTTACCGCATTATAAGTATATCCGGCACTTTGCAGATCAGCCGGAGTGATTTTTTCTATTTTACTCAGATCAGCCACCACCACGGGCACCTGTTTGCCGCCAATATTACTGACTGCAATTGTTTCCCTTCGTTTGTATTCAAATGGGGAATAGGTCAGTTTATCGATAGTTGGTACGACTAATCCACCCGGCGTTTTCTGGTGCAGCTGATAACGGCTGACCAGGTCTTTACAAACCGGTATTTCAAATTCAGGATCTTCGGTGAGGGAAACACGGATTGTATCACCAATCCCGTCTTCCAGTAAGGTGCCGATGCCCACTGCACTTTTGATCCGGCCATCTTCGCCATCTCCGGCTTCGGT
>CAZLRY010000258.1:0-5215 GCA_964561675.1 uncultured Chitinophaga sp. | reverse complement strand
ATAACCCGGGCCGTTGCCGCCCCGATTCCGGATACACCCAGCAAGTGCTGAAACATTTCTTTTTCTGCGATTTCAAAGAAACCATACAGCAGGTGCGCATCTTCCCGGATGAGGAGGCAGGTATGTAATAACCCTTTATCAAGTGACTGAATCTTTGAGTAGGTATGCAGGCTGATATGGACTTCATAGCCCACCCCGTTCACATCCACCTGTACCATCGCAGGTGTCTTTACCAAAAAATCCCCTCTTACAAAAGCGATCATAGCTGCGAAAATAGGGAAACGGGAGGAGCTTTGCGATTCCGATACAACCGGCTGGCCCCTGTTTGCCGCTGGAATACCCGGACACCCGGATTTCCGTAACTTTGGCCACTTTTTTATTAAACCGCAAGGGTATGAGCAAGAAAATCACAGCAGCTATCACGGCAGTGGGAGGCTTTGTTCCGGAAGACCGGCTTACCAATTTTGACCTGGAGAAAATGGTGGATACCAATGATGAATGGATCCGTACCCGGACCGGGATTTCTGAAAGAAGAATTCTGAAAGGGGAAGGCAAAGCCACATCGGATATGGTGGTGCCGGCCGTTCAGGAATTATGCCGGAAAAGAGGAATCAGTCCGGAAGAGATCGATTGCCTGATTGTGGGAACCGTAACCCCGGATATGGTATTCCCTTCCACCGCCAATATTGCCTGCGATAAACTGGGTGCCAAAAATGCCTGGGGTTTTGATGTGGCCGCGGCCTGTTCCGGTTTTTTATTCTCCCTGACCCAGGGTGCCGCTTTGATTGAAAGCGGACGTTACAAAAAAGTGGTGGTCTGTGGCGCCGATAAAATGAGTGCGATTATTGACTATAGCGACCGCGCTACCTGTATCATTTTCGGGGATGGTGCCGGAGCGGTTTTACTGGAACCTGCCGAAGAAGAGGGATATGGAGTGCTCGACAGCATTCTTAAAACAGATGGCAGCGGAGCTCCGTTCCTGCACATGAAAGCCGGTGGATCCTTACGCCCGGCCAGTATGGCAACCGTAATGGCCAAAGAACATTATGCTTACCAGGAAGGACAGGCGGTATTCAAATTCGCTGTAAAAGGTATGGCTGATGTGAGTGCTGAATTACTGGAAAGAAATAACCTGACCGGAGAAGATATTGCCTGGCTGGTGCCACACCAGGCCAACCTGCGGATCATTGACGCCACGGCCAACCGGATGGGTTTGCCAAAAGAAAAAGTGATGATCAATATCGACCGCTATGGCAATACCACGGCGGGCACCATTCCGCTTTGCTTATGGGAATGGGAGAAGCAATTGAAAAAAGGTGACAATGTGGTACTGGCTGCATTCGGAGGCGGTTTTACCTGGGGCGCTACCTGGTTGAAATGGGGATATAACGGTGCTTAATAATAGCTGATTGTTACCATTTAACAGGACCGGAAGAATGAGGTTGTTTATTCTTATATTGTGCCGGTTAAGGAATGTTACATTTAAAATCTGATCGTATTACTGAATATGTCAAACCGTCGCCGTGCCAACAGGAAGTTCTGGAACAGAGTGTTCCGACTGACCCTGATCTACCTTATCATCGTTCCCATTATTTTTTATCTGCTCGATAAAACCAGCGTCAGCCAGGAACTGAAAACTGCACCCATTGAATTTATTGCGAAGATGGCTGGTATCGCATTCGCCATTTCACTGGTCATCAGTTTCTGGGGACACCGCGATCCGGAACTTCGTAAATACTGATTCTACTTTTTCATTTTTAACCAGAGAAAGAAATCCGTGGAAGGCACTTTCGGATAACCGAGCTGATGCAGCATGGTTATCAATTGCCCCCGGTGATAGGTGCTATGATTAAACACATGCAACAATAACTGACTGGTCTTTATTTTCACCAGTTCCCGCTTATTGGTATGAAACTGTATCACATGATCCAGGGCATTTACAGAAGCCTGCTGTACCCATTCATCCCATAGTTTTGATTGGGATAGCAACCCGGCGGCGGCCTCCTGAAATGATCCTGAAAATGTTTTCCCCGGAAGCTCGATCCTTTCCTGCAGCCGCAGCCGTTGCCACCAGCCTGATTCCGCATCCCAGATATGTATAAGCGTTTTCTGCAGACTGTTGAAGTTGGAGGGTGTTTCCTGCAAACAAACTCCGTCCGGCAATGCGCCAAGCGTCTCTGTTATCCGTTGATTGGCCCACCGATTATAGGCCGCCTGTTGCTTCATCAGTTCTTTCATTGTTACAGCTGATTAAAGAATGAAAACCGCTAAATTTGAGAAGGCTTTCTCTTCATTCACCGATTCCGGTCCGGATAAAATTCGGACACAATTCATAAACATGGACAAAAACTTTCCCACCGATCCCTCCACCAGTAATTCCCCATTAACCGGCTGGAGTTCTGTTGCCGTACATGGCGGACATATACAAGACCCGATGTACGCACATCAGGTGCCTATCTATGCCAGCAGTACTTATGTATTTGATTCCGCCGAACAGGGTATGCGCCGGTTTGACGGTAAAGAAGAAGGATATATTTACAGCCGCTGGGGCAATCCCACTATGACGGAAGCCGAGGCAAAGATTACCGCCCTGGAAACATTCCAGCTCGGTATCGAGGCCAAAGGCATCCTGCATGCTTCCGGTATGGCCGCCATCGCCACCCTCCTGCTGGCCAACCTGAAACCAGGTGATAAAATACTCAGCCATTATTCACTGTACGGAGGTACGAATGAGATCATCAGTAAGGTACTGCCGGGTTTGCAAATCACCCCGGTGATCGCAGACCTGCGCAACCTGTCCCTGGCAGAAGACCTGATGAAGTCCGACCCGCAACTGAAAATGCTCTATCTCGAGACCCCCGCAAACCCCACGATCCAGTGTGTGGACCTTGAAGCCTTATGCGGACTCGCCAAAAAATACAAGCTGATTACGGCCTGTGACAACACATTTGCCACGCCATATCTGCAACAACCTTTTAAACACGGGGTTGACTTTATTGTACACTCCACCACCAAATTTCTCAATGGACATGGTACTGCCATTGGCGGAATTCTCCTGGGCAGAGATGTTGCGCTTATGAACGGTCCCATTACCAAACTTCACCGTACACTGGGGGGCAACTCCAATTCCTTTGATGCCTTCCTGCTGATCCAGGGAATGAAAACACTGGAAGTCCGGATGGAGAGACATTGTCACAATGCCATGGAAGTGGCGGGCTACCTGGAAAATCATCCGGCAATTGCACGGGTCAATTATACCGGCCTGGCCAGTCACCCGGATCATGCCGTGGCCATGAAACAAATGCGGCACCCGGGTGCTATGCTGAGTTTTGAACTTAAAGGGGGACTGCAGGCCGGTATCGGATTTATGAATCGGCTGCAAATGTGTGTCCGTACCGTATCACTGGGAACCTGTGATACATTACTTTCTCACCCGGCCTCCATGACCCATTACAGTGTACCCAAGGCCGAAAAAGAAAAATACGGCATCACCGATGGACTGATCCGGATGAATACCGGTATTGAAAATATACAGGACATTATCCAGGATCTGGACCAGGCATTAAAACCGTTTAGCTGATCTATAAAAACACATACATGAAAAAACTATTCTTCCTGCTGGCCCTGCTCAGTATGCAGTATGTAAATGCACAGAAAAAATCCACGCGGCCGGCTGACCCGCTGGCGGGTATTGACACCCTGCTGGAAAGAATCCTGAAAGACCGCAATGCCGCGGGATTTGCAGTGGCTGTTATTAAAAAAGATAAGATCATCTATGCAAAGGGATTTGGCTACCGGGATTATGAAAAAAAAATACCCGTAACCCCCAACACCCTTTTCGCTATTGGCTCCTGTACTAAGGCTTTTACCTCTTCGCTCTTGGGTTTACTTAATAAAGAAAATAAACTGGACTATGATAAACCTGCCCGGGAGTACCTGCCCGAACTTCAGTTTTTTAACAATGAGATGAATAACGGGGTTACGGTCCGGGACATGATGTGTCACCGCACCGGTTTGCCCCGGCATGATTTTTCCTGGTATCTTTTTAATTCGGACTCACGCGACAGCCTGCTGCAACGGATCAGGTATCATGAGCCAACGGCTCCCCTGCGGCAAACATGGCAGTATAACAATTTTATGTTCCTGGCACAGGGAATGATTGCAGAAAAACTTTCCGGTAAATCCTGGGAAAAAAACATCAAAGAAAAAATATTCACCCCGCTGGGCATGACGAATTCCAATTTCTCCGTAACGGATCTGGCTAAAGCGCCGGATGCCTCATTGGGATATACCCTCTACAAAGACAGCCTCATTTATCCCACGGATTATTATAACATCAATGCCATGGGTCCTGCCGGCAGCATCAACAGCAGTGTAAATGAAATGAGCAACTGGGTGATGACCTGGATCAACAGCGGCAAATTCAATGGAAAAGAAATTCTACCTGCATCGTATACAAAAGAAGCCATGTCCTCGCAAATGGTGATGAGTTCCGGAATGCCCGATCCGGAAATTCCTGATGCACACCTGGCCAATTATGGATATGGCTGGATGATCAGCTCTTACCGCGGACATTACCGGGTGGAACATGGGGGCAATATTGACGGATTTTCAGCCAGCACCAGCTTTTATCCAAACGACAGTATTGGCATAGTAGTATTGGTCAATCAGAACGCTTCAGCTGTTCCGGGTCTGGTGCGTAATTCCATTGCTGACCGGCTGCTCAATGAAAAACCGATTGACTGGAATGGCCGGACCAACCAGGCCCGGGCCAAAGCAAAAAAAGCAGCGAAAGAAGCGGAAGCAACGGTAATCAGTAACCGTAAATCAGGAACAGCGCCCTCCCATGCTAAAAATGATTATACCGGCCTTTTCAATCATCCCGGTTATGGCACATTTGAAATTATCAACCGCAATGATTCCCTGTTCTTATTATCACCAAACGATATCACCTGGCTGCGGCATTACCATTACGATGTATTTGAAGGCATCACCGTTGACAAAAAAACAGGCATAGACAGTACCCAGAAGGAAGGGTTGAAAATCAATTTCCAGACATCCGCCGCCGGTGAAATCAGCAGTGCGCTGATACCGCTGCAGCCGGGATTGAAAGACATTGAATTTACCCGGAAATCAAAACCCAAAGAACTGAATAAAGAAGCCCTCAGCCGCTACACCGGTGAATTCGAATTTGCTCCTGGCGCCAATGTGAAAT
>CAZLRY010000257.1:0-5235 GCA_964561675.1 uncultured Chitinophaga sp. | reverse complement strand
CAAACATCATCGATAACGGAATTACGGAAGCCACGATCAGTCCGGCCCGCAGATTACCCAGGAAAAGTACCAGGATAAATATGACGATCAGGGCTCCCTCGATCAGGTTTTTCTCCACTGTACCAATGGCATGATTCACCATTTTGGTCCGGTCGAGAAAGGGTTCAATCTCCACTCCTTCGGGAAGGGTTTTTTCAATCTGTTTTATTTTTTCCTTCACATCCCGGATCACCTCAGAGGAATTGCTTCCTTTAAGCATCATGACAATGGCTCCGGCCACTTCGCCTTCTTCATTAAAACACATGGCCCCATATCGTACCGCGGATCCGGTACGTACATCGGCCACATCTTTTATATAAACCGGAATACCCGACGTGGTGTGACGGACAAATATTTTCCCGATATCTTCTATCGTCTTTGCCAGCCCTTCACTCCGGATATACAGAACCGTGGGCCCTTTTTCAATATAAGCTCCCCCAGTATTCTGGTTATTCTGTTGCAACGCGGCAAACACATCCTGCACCGTCACGTTCATACTCTTCAGCCGGTCGGTGTTGATAGATACTTCATATTGTTTGAGATTCCCGCCAAAACTGCTTACATCGGCCACACCAGGCGTACCGAGCAACTGGCGACGTACAATCCAGTCCTGAATAGTACGGAGTTCGGCCGGAGTGAATCTCGACTCAAACCCCTTCTTGGGTTTTACAGCGTATTGAAAAATTTCTCCAAGCCCGGTTGTAACCGGCCCCATAAAGGGATTGCCGGCATCAGTGGGAATTTCGGCCCTTACCAGTTGCAGTCGTTCGGAAATCTGCTGTCGGGCCCAGTATACATTGGTGTTATCATCAAATACAATGGTCACCAGGGACAGACCAAAACGGGAAAAAGAGCGGATCTCCTCAATACCCGGCACACTGGCCATCGCCTGTTCTATAGGGAAAGTAATCAGTCGCTCTACTTCAGGAGCGGCCAGGGAGGGAGATACGGTGATCACCTGGACCTGATTATTGGTGATATCCGGAACAGCATCAATCGGCAGCTTTGAAAAGGAAATGGCCCCCCAGCCAATTAACCCCAGCATTAATAGCCCAATGATCAGCTTGTTCCGTATGGAAAAGCGGATAATATGATTCAGCATAATAAATTACTTAATCTGAAAAATCAGTGAAAAAAAAAGAGTGATAAAAAAGAGAAATTATACCAGTGCACGGGGAGGTTGGAAAATATCAAAGGAAGTGAATTGAGGGGCATGTCCATCATTAAAATGATGAAATTCACGAATGGGCTCAGCAGGTGGCTGGATATCCATGACCACCGGTGCATATTCGCATATGGACGTACTCACCACCAACCCGCAATCTGTATCACGGAAAGGTAATTGACGGTCTTCCTGGTAATCACTGTCAATGACGTATGCATCGAAGTAATGCAGTTTAATAAAGGACCAGAAACTGGTATTATTGTTTTGCTGGTGGTGTTCGTGGAAATGTTCAATCAGGACGGGTATCTTCAGCAGGTTATGGAACTCCGCAAAGGAGAACATATAAACAGAGATGAGTAAAATACCTGCAAAACGTTTCACCGGGTAAAGATACAAAAAAAGGCAAGGCCTTTACATATTCATTTAGCGTAATGTGAATCGAAGACCGGCAAACAACCTTCTTCCCTGATTGGGTGCGTACACATAAGCCGGATCAAAACTAAGTCCATACGGATTATCAGCCGTGACTTTTACCGAACCATCCTGTTCATATTCAACTGCTTTATCAAAAGGATCCTGTGACCGTGCAATAAGAAATGGCACCCGGCGGGCAGGGGTCCAGTTCAGGATATTTTTGACCCCGGCAAAACATTCAATCGCCCGTCCCAGTTTTTTGGTACCCTGCAGATTCTGCAGGCTCCAGACCGGGGAATAGGCCGGTCGCGGATCCCGGGGGCCCAGTATGGGCAAACGCATGGGACCGTAAATATTTCCCGTATAATCAAATGACCATCCACCGCCGGGTATAGAATAACTAACGGACCAGGTGCCACTCCATTTTTCGGTTAATACCGGCACTTGTGATGTTTTATTTCCCGCTGCATCTATTTCCATTTTCTTAATGGATTGAATGGTGATGCCGGCCAGGGCTTTTAACCGGTGGCCATAATTAAAATCAAGATTCAGGGTCATCCCTTTTGATAAAGAATATCCATCCAGGTTTTTATAAATGATCTTATTGGGATCGGCATCATAGTCCGGTATGATCTGATTACTGAAATAAGAATACCAGGCTGATCCATCCACCTGCAGGGAAAAATGTTTTCCTTTCAGCAGGCGGTTATAATTGAAGTTGATATTATAACTGCGTTCCGGACGAAGGGCCTCAATTATTTCCACCACCCTGGCCCCTGTAAGCGCGGCATGTTCTTCGGTAAACAGATTGACCACCCTGAAACCGGTGCCGGCATTGATCCGGATAACCTGTTGTTTTCCTGGACTCCATTTCCAGGCCAGGCGGGGAGTGATAATAGACTTATGCACGGGGTGATAATCTGCACGTAACCCCAACAATAAAAGCTGCTGCTCATTCAGTTTCCATTCATCCTGTACAAAAAGTCCGGGAATTACACTCCGGTCCGGCTTTGAATGGCCGCTGAGGGTATCCCGGGTGGCCGTGGAGTTATCATCATAAAAATTGGAGCGGGCCGATACACCAGTCAGTAAAGTATGATGGTCACTGGTATTTTTATCCCAGGTGAGTTGAAAAAAACCGGTCCGTTGGGTAGCGAGATAAGGCAGCTGTCCGTAATAGGAATCCTGATGATGTCCTGTAGCAGAAAAAGAAATCAGCAGCTTTTCGTCTGTTGGTAACTGGTACTGACCAAAGAGTTCCCAACGGCTCGTATAGATACTTTCCCCGTACAAGCTATCGGTACCCCGGAATTTTTTGGACCAGCGCATATCCCCTCCCCAGCGATCTTCATAAAAATATCGTCCTGCGAGGCTGGCCACCCTGTTGTTTTTTCGTAACCACTGAAACTTATTAAACAGGGATCCCCGGTGCTGCAGGGCCACATCGGTAAACTGATCGGCATTATGATCTGCGGGATCCTGGTAATTGAAATAATGTAATCCCAGCAAAGAATTGATTTTTTTTCCCGGTTTAAATTTTAATCCTGCATCAAATGAATGTTCTTTCCAGTTGCTGGTCATCAGCTGAGCGGTAACCGGCGATGCTTTATCCGGCGATTTGGTAATAATGTTAATCATTCCCCCAATGGCTTCCGCACCATACAGGCCGGAAGCGGGACCTTTGACGATTTCAATCCGGTCAATCAACTGGGTCGGTATACCGAATAGTCCGTATACGGAAGCCAGGCTGCTCATCACCGGCATCCCATCAATCGCCACCAGTGTATACGGACCTTCGAGTCCGTTGATATGAATATCCCCGGTATTGCAAACACTGCAATTCAACTGGGGTCTTACCCCGTTTACATTTTGCAATGATTCAAAAAGACTCGGTGCGGGATTTTTTTTAAGAAACTGGGGGGTATACACTTCCACAGCCACGGGACTCTCCGACCGTCGCACGGCTTTTAAGGTACCCGTAATCACCACCCCTTCAATCTGCTTTTGCTGAGGCATCAACGTGATCGTCAGGAAATCTTTCTGGTTGTTTAAAACGGCAGCTGTTTCATATCCCATTGCCGATACATGGATGCGTAAATTGGAAGGCGCATTGATTGTAAACCGGCCTTGTTTATCCGTCAGGGTTTTCAGGCTGTCGCCGGCATGAACCGAAGCCACGGGGATCGGTTCTCCGCTCAGGGCATCCCTGACTTCTCCACGGATGGTTTGTGCCGCCAATGGCAATATGCACCAGCAACTGAGGGCCAGTAGGAAGAATGGTTTTTGTTTCATGTGTTATGTGTAACTAAATCTTTTTTTAGACTTGTCTAAAAAAAGATTTATGCGAATTTAAATTATTTATACGATTTCATCAAAAAAAAGGTCCCTCTTAAAAAGAGGAACCTTTTTTAGAACTTTTAAAAAAACATTGAGAATCAGTCAGGTACTTAGTTGATTTTATATCGCAGCCCGGCGTATATCATCCGTCCGCTAACAGGCCCCCAGACCAGGGAAGCATCGAAATAGGCGCCAAAGGGTTGTTCCGGACTGATGATCACCTCCCGCTGAAAATAATTTCCCAGATTTTCTCCACCCAGGTAAAGATCAACGGGGTGCTTTTTCCCTACGGTTTTACTCACTTGCGCATTCATGATCCAGAAAGAAGGCGAATAATTATCCCGCTGATAGATGCCGGGATTGTCACGGGTAGAAGGTATTCGTTTCGGACCGTTCAGGTTCAGGGTATAATCCAGTTTCCAGCCTTTTAATTCATAAGCCAGATTGGTAAATGCCCGGTGCCGGGACGTAAATGGTTTTTGTAAAGCCACTCCGCTATACGTACTATGTACATCAAAGTACCGGTAGGCCAGCCTCCATTCCAGGTTTCGTAACGGAATGGCATGTAGTTCAACCTGCAGGCTGTTGGAATACGAATGTCCGGAGAGATTATAGAATGAGACTTCACGCGCCATCTCCAGGTCCACTACCACCTGGTTGCTGAAATCGTTTCTGAAAAAATCCATACTCAGCGAAGCACTCCGGTTAAACAAACGGAATTGCTGATCCACACTGATGCCTTTGTTCCAGGCCACTTCCGGATTCAATCCATAAGCATTCGTGTTGAGGGCCGGCATCACTAATGTCCTTGCACTGACGAGTACGCTGTTGTTTTCGGCAAAAATATTCGCCGTACGTTGTCCGCGACCGGCACTGATCCGGATACTGGTTCCTTTGACCGGTTCATACCGTACATGCAAACGGGGAGTCAGGAACCATCCATACAGATTGTTATGATCAGTGCGGATTCCGGCTACGATCCCCAATTTAGTATCCGGCGTATAGGTATATTCAAAAAATCCACCTGGCACCCGCTCTGTCCTTTTATACGCCATGTTTCTGATCTTTTCATCATAACGGTCCGCCGTCCAGCTGAGCCCGGCCCGGAATTTATGATTGGTATTCCCAATAATGGATTGATAAATGAGGTTGGCATAAAAACTCTTTTGAGAGGCCAGGTAGGGCTGAGTCCCGAAGTAGGAATCCTGTTCATGTGAGAAGGCCATCAATTGCAGCCCGATACTTTTATATTTCTTACCAGGAAAAACATAGCCGGTTTT
>CAZLRY010000256.1:0-5256 GCA_964561675.1 uncultured Chitinophaga sp. | reverse complement strand
GGCCGTAAAATCCAAATTGGGAACCGGAGTAAACAGTCGCATTATCGCGGGTATCTACTTGTGCCTGCATGCCATCGCCGCCATTGATCATGCGGTAGGCATACTGTCCGTTATCGGTCCAGTTGATATTTTCCCGGTTGGTGGATGGTCCCCACCAGCTGCCGTTGTCCTGCAGTCCGCCATACACATTATACGGTTTGGCATCATCCACAGTGATCGCATAGTATTGGCCCACGGAAGGCGTGTTGGCCTTGAACCAGTTGTCGCCATTATCATAACTGATATTCGTACCGCCATCATTTCCATTGATGATATGGGAATCATTTTTGGGGTTCACCCACAGCGCATGATGATCGGCATGCACATTGCCTTTATCCATGGTCTTGAAGGTCTTTCCGCCATCAGTGGAGTACTGGGCCATGAAACCAAGAATGAATACTTTATCCGGGTTGGTCCAGGAGGTATAGATCTTCGCAAAATAATAGCCATAGGTATTGAAGATGCTGATCGGCTTTTCATTGGCTTTCTTCCAGGTCATACCACCATCCTCACTTTTATATACTTCACAACCGGCAATGCCGGTATTCTGGAATCCATCATCACTGTCAAGATAATCCCAGAGGGCAGCGGGTTTGAGTTGATCAGCGGCCACCATTTCCTTGATGCCAGTGGCGGTATACTTGCGCGGAAAACGATTGGCTCTTAAAAAGGTATCCAGCCATTTGCTGCTGAGTCCGGCAAATTGTTCTTTGCTGAGGGTTTTAAGATCATCTTTTTTATAAGCTGAATCATTGATTTTACGGGTATCCGCTTTTGGTGTGTTATTGTCTACCACGGCATAGACCAGTTTGGGATTGCCTGGAAAAACGGTAATGCCGATACGACCGATTTTGTCACCAGTCATAAAGCCGGAACCATCTGCGGAAATAAGTTTCCATGTTTCACCGCCATCGGTGCTTTTATAGATGCCACTGGTTCTGCCGCTTTCTTCAAATTTCCAGGCCCGGCGTACCCGGTACCACATAGCCGCATAGAGTTCGGAGGGATTGGCCGGATTAATCTCCATATCCACAGCCCCCGTATTATCATCTACAAACAGCGTTTGCTTCCAGTTCTTGCCCCCATCAGTGGTTTTATACACCCCGCGTTCTTTATTGGCGGAATACAGGTGGCCAAGTACCGCTACCCAGGCGGTATTATCATCACCGGGATGTAACTGGATCTTACCAATATGATGTGATTCCGGAAGACCCAGGTATTCCCAGTTCTTTCCGTTGTCCTTGGTTTTATAGATACCTACCCCGGCATAGGAGGAGCGGCTGCTGTTGACTTCACCGGTTCCCACCCAGATGGCCCTGGTTTTCCAGTTTACCGCTATATCACCGATAAACAGCATCTCGAGGTTGTCCATGATGGGGGTGAAACTCTGGCCGTTGTTTTTGGTATGCCAGAGTCCGCCGGTGGCATAAGCTACATAAAACTCGGTAGGGTCGGCGGGATTGGCATCGATATCCACTACCCGGCCGCTCATGATACTGGGACCGATATTCCGGAAGGGGATCTCATTCAGCAGGGAGCGTGATTTCAGGGCTTTACGCTGTTCGGTGACTTTCAGGCGCTCCGCAGCAGGTGTGGGGGCCGGTTGTGCCACGGCTACGGTCAGTAACAGGCAGTTAGCCAGTAAAATGGCCGTCAGGCGGGAGAAAGCGGTTTTTTTTAACAACATACTCATAAAAGCAGTTAATTTTCGTTAGTAATTTGCACTTTGTACCTCGTCCCGAAGTTTCGGGATTCGTACTTTGTATTCCGTACTTCGTATCTCGTACTTTGTATTCCGTACTTCGTACCTCGTACCTCGTACCTCGTACCTCGTACTTTGTATTTATTCAAACTTACTAAACTATGCGATTTATATTTCTCCTTCTTTTCTTTATTTCCACAAGCGGCATGGCCCAGTGGAAGAGTTTTACCCTCAACAAAAGGGGGGATACCCTCAACCGGGTAGATATGAAGGGCTATAAACAGGGGCCATGGGTCATCAGTATCCCTGATTTGCGGGGCGAAAGAGGTTATGAGGAGGAGGGTTATTTTGAAAATGACCAGAAGGAAGGTACCTGGCGGAAATTCTCCCTGGAAGGGGTAAAGATCGCTGAAGAGAACTACCGATGGGGCAAACTGAATGGGCGCCAGCAGTATTTTACCTATAATGGAGGATTGCAACGGGTCGAAAACTGGCGGGCGATGGATCCGAAAGTGGGCTTCGATACGGTAGCGGTCTATGATATAAAAGATCCTTCCAAGATCATCGATTGGGTGGTGGTAAAAAATGAAGGTGTGGCCATGAGACATGGTAAATGGATCTACTATGATCCCCGGGAAGGAACGGTTGAATCCACCGAGAACTGGGTGATGAATAAGATACAGACCGAAGCCGCTGCAACCGGAGAGGA
Organism: uncultured Chitinophaga sp.; assembly: GCA_964561675.1. Lineage (GTDB taxonomy): Bacteria > Bacteroidota > Bacteroidia > Chitinophagales > Chitinophagaceae > JJ008. The sequence goes on along the minus strand of CAZLRY010000256.1, from coordinate 2,806 downwards.
GGGTGAGATCGGGATTCTGACTACAAGCGATGGGAAAACCAAATCTGATACAGTTGGCAAAAAAGGACCAGCCAAGCCACAGGCTATTCTCGACTACGAAAAGAAAAATTCGGGGAAGAAGAAGGTGAAGGTGCGGGACGGGAACACGGGGAATTAGTTAGTAGTCGGGAGTCGGGAGTTAGTAGTCTGGAGATTTTGGTGAAAGCCGGAGGGTTTGCTGATTTCCGGATACAGAATAATCGCAAAAACTATAATAGTGGAACTGTTTTTCTAACAACCCTGAGGGGGTGAACGATTAATAGCCCGGGCGAAATCCGGGGTTCAGTGTTCCTAATGACCCTTGGAACCCCGAAGGGGTTCAATAAGAATGTTTTCTGGATACTATTCACAGGGTTTTACAACTTTATATTCTATAATCACTTCCTTTGTTTCTTCCCTGCCAGTGGTTTGATTAAAAAAACTGACTCTTACTGGCGTTTTATAATTCCCAGGTTTATCAGCGACTTTTTTACTGAACGAAGCATATCCTTCATCATTTAATGCAACATGGTTTCCTTCAAATGTAATTGTGGGTTTCGAAGCGTAGCTTAGAGCACCAATGCCAGCTTTAATTTCGATTATACTGCCAGTTGATAAAATATTTGCGTTTTGGGCAACTATCATACTATAAGTATCAAAATCAGGAGTGGTTATTGAGGTTTTAGAATAACAATACTGAATTAGCTTGTATTCAAAGTTCCTGAGCTTGCTTTTTATGGTGGCTAATAAAAGAGTTGATGATTTGTCAGTGATATTAATATCAGCTGTATTTGTTTTACTTAAGCTATCTATGCCAAAGATGTAAAAAATGGAGTTTATTGATCTGAATTCATTGCCAAAATTCTCGTTTAGATCTTCATTACTATCAGACAGTAAGGATCTGTAGTCAATCGTTTTGTTATAAAGAGTTGATAAGTCCTTTGCAGTAAATTCTTTCGTACTCAAGGTGTCAATGAATTGGATAAGATTATTGGTGGAATTGTTAATTTCCTGAGCTTTTTTATACCAAGGAGTGGCTCTATCGGTCGTAGATGGTTCATAGGTCCTTTCTTCCAGGGATATTAATGTATGGCTAGTTGATTGATAGATGATTTTTTCAGATTCATTAAATGACTGAATTAGCAGTTGATTAAACTCCTTCTCTTTATTGTTGCTGCAAGAAGCAAACAGAAATGCAAAGATTGGTGAAATAAAGATTGGCCGGATAAATGATGTCATAAACCTGAGATTTCCCCGATAACGCCTGTTTCCGCTGATTATTTTACCACACTGCTGTTAAAATACTTCCTGAAATACAACAACTGATACTGCACCGCATTGCGCCAGTAATTCCAGTCGTGTTTGCCGGGACGCTCGATATAGTCGTGGGCGATTTTAAGGCCGACCATTTTGCGGTGGAGCTGACTGTTGACTTCGTAGAAGAAATCCTCCGTACCGCAGTCGATAATGATGGCTAAAGAGTCCTTGGGTTTTTGTTCCACCAGTGTCATTACTGAATAATTGATCCAGTTATCGGCATAGTTGATGGTGTCCCCGATCTTCTGGGCAATCTGCCAGTTCTTTTTAAAGGGCTGCAGGTCCACGCCGCCACTCATGCTGCCACAGGCGCCAAATACATCCGCATGCCGGAACCCATGGAATAAGCCACCGTGTCCGCCCATACTGAGTCCGGTGATGGCCCGGCCATTGCGGCTTTTGATCGTATTGTAGTGGGCGTCGATATATGCAGGTACTTCTTTGGAAATATACGTTTCAAAACGGACTGTGGAGTCGACCGGACTATCCACATACCAGCTGTTAAATCCGCCATCGGGACAAACGATCATTAACTGGTACTGATCGGCCCAGGTTTTCAGTTCGGGTACCCGGAGGATCCAGTTGGCATACCAGCCGGAGTGGCCATGGAGGAGATAGACGACGGGAACCGCAGTTGATTTTTTATACATCCCGGGAGTAATCACCACACACTTATATTCCTTTTTCATAGAGGGGCTGAAGATGGTGACGGTGTCAACGGTTGCAGCCTTGGAAATCCCGGGTGATGAGAGGCAACAAAGGGTAAAGAGCAAAGGCAAGATAGTTTTAACACATAGATTCATAGAGGCACATAGACGCACATAGTTATTTGTCTGGTAATCCTGAGTAGTATTCATTTACTAATGTTTTTTGACCTTGCCTAAAGATATGCTTACAATTAAAATTAATAAGTATTCCTTTAGGTTTTTTCATCATGCGCATATAAGAAAGTAATATTGTCGGGTGAATAGGATGAAATTCTTCTACTGACTTTAGTTCAGTCAGTATCAGATCTTCAACAAGGACATCGTATCTGAGCTCTGTGTCATATTCAATTCCTTTATAATCAGACCAGATTCTTTTTTGTTTACTCCAGTTAATCCCACGAAGTGTCAATTCGTGAAGAAAACATTTTTCGTATACACTTTCAAGCAGACCAGGTCCCAGTATCTGATGAACCTCAATTGCTGCGCCAATAATTTTATATGTCAGTTCGTCGATAGATCTTTTTGTGATTCTCATATTAAATATTTTGATTCCAGTTACCTCAAAAGCTTTCAGGGTAACAGTTCTCAAAAATATTCACAGACTTTTTACGTGCATTGGTGTTTTCAACCCGAAAATTTGTTTTTTCCTGATATGAGTAGTGTTTTTTAAACAGCCTATGTGAAATCTATATGCCCTTTGTGTACTATGTGTTGAAAAAAAGGATTTTCTAAATAAAAAAAACCTCCGGATTTTAAACCAGAGG
>CAZLRY010000255.1:0-5329 GCA_964561675.1 uncultured Chitinophaga sp. | reverse complement strand
ATTATAATCATCTTCTTGCTTGGCATTTTGCTGAGCTGGCAGTTGTATTCGTTTTTGCCGGCCCTGCTGGGGGCGATTACCTTATATATATTAATGCATGGGACCATGCTGTACCTGACCGAAAAGAAGAAGTGGCGGAAGGGCTGGACCACGCTCCTACTGATGCTGGTCTCTTTTATAGTCATCCTGCTGCCGGTGGGCTTGCTGATCAATATGCTGTCCTCCAAAGTGAGTTATGCCATCCAGCACTCCTCTGAATTAGTAACGGCACTCAAGAAAGTGGTGGCCGATGCGGAAGCACAATTGAATATGGAAATACTCAGTGAGGAGAATATTAATCAGCTGGGGGATTTTATTGCGAAGAGTCTGCCGGGCATTGTGGGAGCCACATTCAATTCAATCAGTACGATTTTCTTCATGTACTTCATCCTTTATTTCATGCTGATGAATGCCCGGTATATGGAAGACACTTTATATGAATATATCCCGCTGAAAGATGAGAATGTCAGCCGGCTGGGAAAGGAAGTGAACAGTATGGTGGCTTCCAATGCGATCGGGATACCATTGATTGCTTTTGCGCAGGGCGTGGTGGGACTGATCGGTTATTTAATACTGGGGGTGAAGGAACCTTTTTTCTGGTTTGGGGTCACTTGTATTGCCGGGATGATACCGGTGGTGGGAGCGGCGCTGGCTTATATCCCGTTGGCCATCCTGTTCTTTGCCAACGGGCAAAACTGGCAGGGGATCGCCATGCTGGTGTTTGGTTTTGGCATTATTGGTACGATTGATAATGTACTTCGTTTTACCTTATTAAAGAAGCTGGGCAATGTGCATCCGCTGACCACGGTTTTCGGGGTCATCATCGGACTAAATCTCTTTGGCTTTATCGGGCTCATCTTCGGACCCTTGCTGATCTCCTTATTTATGTTATTGCTCCGGATCTATTCGAGCGAATTTATTACCAAGCAACGCGATATACATAAGATAATGGAGAACTAAGTTCCGTTATGCGTATTCTTTCGCAACTAAGTACCGCATTCATCCGATGCATAGAAACTGTTCTCGTAAAATCCCCCATCTCTTCAATTACGGTTGTACGTATTAATCCTTAATTCATTAAAAAACAGGATATTATTACTATAAATTGCGGGGCTGCGATAATAATTTCGTCTTGCGTTCCGTTTAAGAAAAAGTAAATCCGTACCTGTTTGAGAAAACTAATATTCCCGATATCCCTGGGGTTTTTGTGCAGTTCCTTTAGCATAAGCCCCGCTGTTCAGGCCCTGAACAGGATTGACGATGCAATAACAGCTTCCTCTCTAAAAAACATCCGGTTTTCCCCAGTAGTAGCCGACGCGGCCACCGCGCTTTATAACAGTATAAAGCTGGAACAACTGGGACTTTCCAAAGCGGCTTTTGATTATGCCTGGAAGGGGTATGAGTACCTGCTGAATAATAAAAGTATCAGCCGGAGCAATTACCTCACGATCTGTGATTTCAGTCAATCATCGCTGAAGAAGAGAATGTATATTATCGATATTGAAAATAACAAACTGGTTACGCAAACCTATGTGGCGCATGGCCGGAATTCGGGCGGTGAATATGCCAACCGTTTTTCCAATAAGCCGGAGTCACTGCAAAGCAGTCTCGGTTTTTATGTCACGGCCAATACCTATATCGGCAAGCATGGCTTATCCTTAAAGGTAAACGGTATGGAACCCGGGATCAATGACAAAGCGATGTTCCGGACGATTGTGATCCACGGCGCGGATTATGTGAGTGCGGGAAGAGCGGCCGCCGGAGGTTATATGGGAAGAAGCTGGGGTTGTCCGGCAGTACCCAGGGAAGAAGCCAATAGTATCATAACAACGATAAAGAACGGCACCTGTTTATTCATCTATCACCCGGAAAAGAGTTACCTGACTGGATCAAAAATATTAAACGGCTGATTGGACACACAACAAGGATGGATGATTACAAAAAAAGCTCAACGTACCCTATGGTTGGGCTTTTTTGTTTTTTATAGAAGTCTGGAAAAATACTGTCCCATCCCCACCACACTCATATACCCCATCGCCACTACCACCATCCACCCGATCACCTGAAGCAATAAAGAATGTATATACTCCCCCACCACTTTTTGCTTTCGTGCAGCTACCAATATCACGGCTAATGCAATGGGCAGGATGATGCCATTGACCGCACCGGCGAGCACCAGCAGTTTCACCGGCTGTCCGACAAATAAAAAAATAGAAGTAGAGAATAATATGAAAAGACTGGTCACCCATTTTTCATGCCGCTGTACAAAAGGTGAAATGGTTTTCCAGAAAGAAACCGATGTATATGAAGCCCCGACCACTGAAGTAATGGCAGCACTCCACATCACAATACCAAAAAAACGATAACCGAGTTCACCAGCCGCGGATTGAAATACAGAAGCCGCCGGATTAGTGGATGATAACTTTACGCCCTGCCATACCACACCCAGTGCAGCGAGGAAAAGTATATACCGCATCAATGACGTGATCAATATCCCACTCACCGAACTTTTGGTAACCTGGCCAAGCTGTTCCTTTCCCTTGATGCCTGCATCGAGCAAACGATGTGCCCCGGCAAAAGAAATATAACCACCTACCGTTCCCCCTACCAGGGTCACGATCTTCATCATATCGGTCTTCTCCGGCCATACAGTCCGGTAGAGTGCTTCACCCAGGGGCGGATGGGAAATAAAAGCAATGTACAAGGTGAGACCGATCATCAGCAAACCCAGCACTTTTACAAACACATCGATCAGACTTCCCGCTTGCTTAGACCAGAAGATCCCGAGAGCAATCCCGCAACTGATGACCGCACCAACCTTTACATCAATACCAGTGAGGACATTGAGACCAAGCCCCGTGCCGGCAATATTGCCGATATTAAATACCAGTCCGCCAAAAGCAATCAACGCCGCTAAAAAAAAGCCGAGTCCCGGCAGCATCGTATTGGAAATATCCTGGGCCCGCTTACCACTGACTGTAATAATGCGCCAGATATTCAACTGTGCCCCGATATCCAGCAATACGGATATCAATATCACAAAACCAAAACTGGTGAGCAGTTCTCCGGTAAACAGACTGGTCTGGGTAAGGAAACCCGGACCAATAGCCGAAGTAGCCATCAGGAAAGCGGCACCAAGGATCACCCCTTTGGTTCCTTTCCTGGGGGAATTAGCTGAACCGGATGTCAATGCCTTTCTCTTTTAAGGTGCGATGGATTGTGGTGGCAAACTCCAATACATGTGGGCCATCACCATGCAGACAGATCGATTCGGCCACAATTGGAACTTTTGATCCGGATACGGTGGTCACCGTACCTTCTTTTACCATCTCCAATACCTGGGCCGCGGCTATTGAAGCATCGGTGATCATAGCCGCCGCCGTACCCCTCGGCGTAAGCGTGCCATCATCCTGATAGGTACGGTCGGCATAGACCTCACTGATCGTATTGAGTCCGGTTTCAATAGCTTGCTCAATAGAACAACTGCCACTGAGTCCGACCAACCAGAGTTTACTGTTGAAGTTTTTAACGGCTTTGGCAATCACCTGTGCCACCAGGGGTTCGCGGGCCGACATATTATACAATGCTCCATGCGGTTTTACATGCCGCAGGGTTACTTCGGCCATATCCGCCATTTCCTGCATGATCAGCAATTGCTGGATAATGAGTTCATACAATTCCGTAACCGGTAATTCCATTTCCCGGCGGCCAAAATTAGCCCGGTCCAGGAAGGAAGGGTGTGCCCCCGGAGCCACATTGAATTGTTTACAAAGTTCCAGCGTATGCAGGATACTGTTAGTATCTCCCGCATGATAACCGCAGGCAATATTGGCGGAAGAAATAAAAGGCATCAGGGCTTCCTCATTGCCCATGCCCTCTCCCATGTCACAGTTGATATCAATATGGTCACGCATATGGTTGCAATTTAAATAAACAGGCGTTTTGCAGTTGCTTTATATGTTGTTGCTGTTTTTGCAGCAGTTGTTCAGCAGTCATCAAGTCCGTTATCCTGAAATGCAAGGCCTCTCCCGTTCTTTTCTGCGCCAGTTTTGAATGATGGGCCGTGATCACATGGGCCACGCGGGGATACCCTCCCGTGGTCTGGTGATCGGCCATTAAAATAATCAGTTTACCATCGGGCAACAACTGCACTGTTCCGAAGGTGACGGCGGATGAAACCAGTTCCTCCCCGGGCAGGATATCCATTGGTTCATTGCCCAGGTGAAAACCCATCCGGTCGGCGAGTTTGGTGATCAGAAAAGGCGTTCCCAAAAAACGTTCCCTGGATGCAGCTGGCAACCGGTCCCATTCATTTCCGGGAAGAATTAAAATTTCCTTACTGTTATCACCCGACTGGTGATCCGCCGTCCAGGGCAGGATCCTGAAATTTTTCCCATTTAATAATTTACTATACTCCCTTTCGGTCCGGCAAATCAGTTCATCGCCTTTCCGCAAAGCCCGTCCTTCATAACCACCCGCCGCAGCTTTGAGATTGGTACTCTGACTTTCGAGCCAGGGACTTAACTTAAAACCACCTTGTACTGCCAGGCAGGCCCTTGCCCCGCTGACCGGACGATGAAACTGCAGGGCATCATTTTTATTGACCACAATACACTGGTTCAGGGGAACCGGTTCCCCATTGATACTGGGTGAAAAATCGGCCCCTGTAATGGCGATCAGCAGCGGCCGGGTAAAAAGTATAACGGATGAAGGAAAATGAAGTTCGAGCACCGCTTCATGCAGGTCGTTTCCCACCAGTGCATTGGCCACCTGCAGCGCATAGCGGTCCATGGCACCGGAGGGGTTGATTCCCGCCTGCTGGTAACCGTATCGGCCGAAGTCCTGCACGGTATCCTGTATGCCTGCTTTAATAATGCGCAAACTCATATTTATCGATTGCATAAAACTGAACCCGGTCACCTGCCTGCAGCAACGTGGGGTCTTTCCGGTTCCGGTTAAATAATTCAATGGGGGTCATGCCGATGATTTGCCAGCCACCCGGGGATGTAAGCGGATAGATACCGGTCTGCCGGCCGGCAATACCCACACTGCCCGCTTTTGTGGACTTCGGCCGGGGCTTGCGGGCCATGGTCAATTGCTCGTCCACTTCACCCATATAGGCAAAGCCGGGAAGAAAACCCATCATATACACGTGATAGATCCGGCCGGTATGCAGGCTGATCAGTTCCTCAGTAGTCAATTGCTTTTCCCGGAGTATGACATCCAGGTCCGGGGCCAGTGAATTATCATAGCATACCGGGATCCGGAACAGTCTTGAATTAAGCGTTGT
>CAZLRY010000254.1:0-5344 GCA_964561675.1 uncultured Chitinophaga sp. | reverse complement strand
GGATGCGAAGAATATGAAAGTGACGAATTTTGATGAAGCGAATCAGTTTGTGAAGAGAGAGTACAGGGAGGGGTGGGAGCTGGTGCTCTAGTCGGTAGATAGTAGTTAGTAGATAGTAGTCAACAGCCCATTCTTTGGAGATTTAGTTGAACCTTAGGCCTGCTGTTGAATTAGATAAAATACAAAAAAAGCACCAATTCTTCTAAGTATGATTGGTGCTTTTTTGATTATTGATTTTTGAGCCGTCTTTGGCTTCTTGCTTGCCCTCCGTAGCTTCAGCGAAGGGGGGGCTTATTCTGAAATGATCCTTATAATATCCAAAATCTCTTTTTGCTTATACCGGTCCTTATCATTATCAAAACACTTTCCGAATTCATCCAGCAATGACCCGATGACTTCCTTGTTGCGGCGGGGTTTGAAGTTGGCACCGGTGGGGGCGATAGCGATTCGTTTGAAATAGCTGTCTACATCGGCATGGGTAAAGACTTGTCCGGAGGTAGGATCGATAAAGAACTCGATCTTCTGACGGGGATCGAGCAGGTTCTCTTCAGAATAGCCGGGTTTGAAATAGGCAACGATAAACTGTTTGGGTATAGCAATCGCTTTAATCGGAATATCGAGGAGTTCGCATAATACCAGGTATAAAATGCCGTTCCCCACCTGGTTGCCTCGCTTTGCTTCAAGAATCTTGTTGAGCAAAAATTCATTGGGCTCTTTATAATTGGTCTCACCGCCCTTCAGTCCGTAATAGCTATACAGGATACTGGTCACTACATTGATCTGTTCCAGCGGCGTGAGGTAGTTATTCAGTTCAAGCCAGATATTCCGTCTTACTTTTTCCAGTTCCTGCATCACTTGTGCCGTAGCCAGATCGGGGTATTGAAATTTGGCGGTGAGCATGGCACCGAGCATCAGGTCATGATGGCCGGCCAGGGACCATTGACGAAAATCTTCAGTGAGATCAGAGTAATGTAAGCGGTGGATGAGTAGTTCGATCCGTTGCTGGGTTGCTTCATCCGGTGTGGTTTCCCAGAGATGTTCAAGATTGGGGATGATGACTTTACCAAAGTCGACGATCTTATTGGAGACCAGTCCGAAGACTTCTTCATCCGGATCATCGATCAGGGTAAATAAAGCAGAAATCTCTTTGGTGGTTTCCATGGTTGCGATTTCAGCACAATATCTAATTTGGTACTGATATGGAATCGTTAATGTTTTCCACAGATGTTGAGAACCAGATAGTAGATAGTAGATAGAAGTTAGAAGATAGTAGTCAACAGCCCTTACTGAGAAAATATGTTTGAAGCTTTTAGGTCTTGTTAAATAAGTAATCAACAAAAGAATAACCAAGCCTCCTTAGAAGGCATGGTTATTCTTTGCTATATGATCATTGATCATTCTTTGGCTCCTTGCGTGCCCTCCGTAGCTTTAGCGTAGGAGGGGATTTTTTTTCCCACAACCATCCAGTCCCACGGCCTTGGTTCTTTCAGCTGCGCAGGCGGATGATGGAACTCAGTGCTCCAGTCATATTCGATTTTCTGAAATTCTTCGGCAATAAAACCGGCTTCGGCCAATAAGAACTGCAGTTCTTCTTTGAGGTAGTGTTTATGCGGCACTTCATCGATGTCTGCATTGCCCTGGCGGATATTATTCCATTTGCGGATGGCTTCTTTCCCGTTTTTTTCTTTGGGGAAATAACGGGTATCCACTTTATAATATTGTTGAATGATGCTGGTCAGCAAATGCGATTCCATCGAAGGAATGGTAAGCACAATGCGTCCACCTTTTTTGATACATGTACCAAGGGAGGCGAAGAATTTATCCCGGGCTTTTTTGTCGGGCGTGAGGATAGCATTGATGCAGATGCCGAAATCGCAGGCCGGGATTTTGGTGTTTTTGCCGCTCATATCGGCCCGCAGATACTCCACATTTTTATAATGCGGATAAAGGGATGCAGCAATTTCAAGATTCTTTGCCGAGATGTCCAGGGCAATCACTTTTTTAAAAGCAGGGGAGAGTACGGGCAGCCATTTGCCGATGGCACAGCCGATATCGATGACGGTTTTGTTCTTCCCCGCGTATTTTTCAATCACCGAACGGATCAGGGCTTTCTTGTCATTATGCAGCACATCAAATATTTCCTCCCCGTAGGTCGGGGCCATTTTTTCCCAGTAGGAGCGTTTCATGCGAGAAATTTTAATGAAAATACAGAATTCACTGAAGAGTCCATGGCGAATTAATCAGGGATTGTTTTCGCGTACTGGATGATTCTTGAAAACTCAATCGGCAAGCAGGGAAGAGAACGCAGAACTGACAGAGAGGTGTGTGGCCAGTAATGTGTCAAACATTTTTTTCTTTTCCTGACTATCCAATACACGATGAGGGATAATCAATGCTTGTCTGCTGCTGAGAAAAAGATAGGTGCAGCCTTTACTGGTTTCCATTTTGATGAATGCTGGCCAGTAATAAAGAAATTCGCCAATGGACTGTGAGACCTGAATCCCTTTTTCTGAAAGGAGATACTCGTGCCGGGCTGTATAGATATCACCTCCTGCTTCATCCATAGCCCTGGATGCTTGTTTTCTTACGTTGTTGGCAAATCGGAAATATGTGAAAATTGAAAGTCCTGCTGAGACCAGTAAAGCGATCAACAGTGCATTGATCCGAAATTGGTTGTCACTGATTATGTAAAGCAGGATCATGATCATCATGAATTCCAGAAGACCGATCCTGACTACACTTTGAATAAGGGCTTTCTTTTTTTTAGGTGATGAGACAAAAAGGTATTCGAAATAGTTTTTAAACTCTTCCTGCGTCAGTTGGACATCAAATGATAAAATCATTCTTTATTTCTTTTTGGCCGCTTTCTTCTTCACCGCCGCTTTCTTAGCCGGAGCTTTTTTAGTAGCTGATTTTTTCGCCGCTGATTTCTTCGCCCCGCCTTTTGATTTTTTACTAAAAGCGCCGGGTACTTCCTTCTCAATAAAGGCTTTTACCTGGTCAATCGTAAAGGCAGCTGCTTCCTCCGGTGTATAGCGGGTATCATCGTCCTTCTTAGGAATGCGGATGATCTTTTTACCAAATTTGATGATGGGACCCCAACGGGCATTCTCCAACGCAATCTTGTCTTCCGGCCAGCGCTGGATATAACGATTGGCTTCCTTAGCAACTTTGGCATCAATCAGTTCGTTCATTTCCGCCTGATTGAGTTTGGCAAAATTGTAGCGACGGGGTACATTGATAAACATGCCATCCCATTTGATATAAGGACCAAAACGCCCCGTGCCCTTGGTGATGGGCTTGCCATCATAAGTGCCTACCGGAGCATCGGCTATTTGTTTTTCCTTGATTACCTGCACCGCCCGGTCAAAATCCACCGTGGAGAGATCAGTGCCTTTGGGTAAAGAGACAAACTCTTCGCCCCATTTTACATAAGGACCGAAACGACCGACATTTACGGACACTTCTTTCTCTTCATATAATCCCATGGAACCCTGTGCGCCAAAAAGGTTCATGGCCTCTTCAAACGTGATGGTCTCTATACTCTGACCAGTAGGTATTTTGGCAAAGCGTGGCTTTTCCTCATCATTGGCTTCACCAATCTGAATCATGGGGCCAAATCGTCCCATACGGGACACCACCGGTTTGCCGCTATCCGGATCCACACCGAGTACCCGTTCACCTTTGATGCGTTCGGCATTTTCAATCGTATTATCCACGTCCTTTTTGAAGGGATCATAGAAATCAAGAATCATTTTATTCCATTTCATCTTGCCCTCGGCCACTTCGTCAAACTCTTCTTCGATCCGGGCTGTGAAACTGTAATCCATGATATCATCAAAGTACTGCTTCAGGAAATCAGTTACCACCAGTCCCAGATCAGAAGGAAACAGTTTGGATTTCTCCGCCCCGGTATTCTCCTGCTCCATCAGTTTGGTTACCGCATCTTTTTTCAACTGGAACACCTGGAAATCACGACGGGTTCCTTCTTTATCCCGCTTCTCCACGTATCCTCTTTTCAGAATAGTGGATATCGTTGGCGCATATGTGGAAGGACGACCGATGCCGAGTTCTTCCATTTTTTTTACGAGAGAGGCTTCGGTATAACGGGGCAGGGGACGACTGAAACGTTCAGTGGCATTCATCTCTTTAAAGGGCAGTTGCTGTCCGACGCTCAACGGAGGCAGCATTCCTTCGTTAGCTTCTTCTTCCAGTTCTTCCTCATCTTTATCTTCCCGGTACACTTTTAAAAATCCGTCAAATTTCAATACTTCACCACTCGCCGTGAGTTCTTCTTTATTGGTGGAAATTTCAATTTTCGCTGTTGTTTTTTCCAGTTCAGCATCCGCCATCTGGCAGGCCATGGTCCGTTTCCAGATCAGTTCATACAGACGTAACCATTCCGGTTCAGGCACGGTACTGTTGCTCATGTAAGTCGGACGAATCGCTTCGTGCGCTTCCTGGGCACTCTCGTTCTTGTTTTTGAATTTGCGGAACTGATGGTATTCCTCCCCGTACATACTTTTCACCGTATTAGTGATATCACCGAGTGCAGTATTACTCAGGTTCACACTGTCGGTACGCATATAGGTGATATATCCGTTTTCATACAACCGCTGGGCGATCTGCATGGTGCGGGATACACCATATCCTAATTTACGGGAGGCTTCCTGTTGCAGAGTAGAGGTAGTAAAAGGCGGGGCGGGAGAACGTTTGCCCGGCTTCACCTGTATATCATTTACTTTATAAGAAGCCCCGATACAGCTTTTCAAAAAACTTTCGGCATCTTCCGGGGTATTCTGTTTTTTACCTTCGGCAGTAAAAGTGACATTCTTATCTGTTACATCTTTGGCCGTGAAAGCAGCTTCAATTTTAAAGGTGCTGACCGGGATAAAGGCATTGATCTCTCTTTCCCGTTCAGCGATCAGACGAACGGCCACACTTTGAACACGACCGGCGCTGAGGTTATTCCGCATACTCATTTTGCGCCAGAGTACAGGGCTTAACTCAAATCCTACGATCCTGTCCAGGATACGGCGGGCTTGCTGGGCCATTACCAGGTTCATATCGAGTAAACGCGGATTCTGTACCGCTGCCTGAATGGCGGGTTTGGTGATCTCGTGGAAAACAATCCGTTTGGTGGTTTTGGGATCGAGCCCGAGTACCTCGCATAAATGCCAGCTGATGGCTTCCCCTTCACGGTCCTCATCCGTTGCAAGCCATACTTCGTCAGATTTTTTGGCCAGGGATTTTAACTCATTCACTACCCGTTCTTTATCTGCAGGTACGATATAACTTGGTTCAAAATTTTTCTCCAGATTAATACCCATACCGGCCTTTTCAA
>CAZLRY010000253.1:0-5348 GCA_964561675.1 uncultured Chitinophaga sp. | reverse complement strand
GGGTCCTGTGTTCCGTTTAGCCGAAGCAATATAGCAGTGCAATGTTGACATTCCGGGGAGTCTTTTAGTGGGGTTTAATGAAAAAAAATGACGTGGAACTCCACTTACCGCTATTGAGGCCGTCGGAGGCCTAGTCACGAATAAGGGAGCCCACGCCTAAACGTGAGCCCTTGCTTATCATCTCGTGACTTTGAAATTTCCGACGTTTCAATAGCGAGACTCAAAGCGAAAGCTTCAAATTCCTTTTTGAAGAATTCGCAATATTGTTATTTCCGCTAAGTTAGCAAATTATTAATATTTTTGTACACTATAAAGTGTATTTTATAAAGCATCCTATATTAAGGGGTTATATATGAAATACCCATCCTGTTATTTGCAGGATGGCAAAAACAAAAAAAAGGAAAGAAAGGCTAAAAGCTTCATTAGGGCACTTTGATCATGATTCTTTTCTTCAAAAATTAAGTAAGAGAATTAAAACTGTTAGAAAACAAAAGGGATTTAATTCATATGAATTATTCTCCTATGACATTGAAATATCCCGAACAGGTATGGCAAAATACGAATCTGGGAATTACGATGATATTAGAATGCGTACCCTTTTAAAGATTATTGACGGCCTTGGTATGACGCCAAAGGAGTTTTTTTCGGAGGGGTTTGATTAGGCTATCTAAAACTATTAAAGAGGACTGTTCCCTTTGGTCAAAAAAAAATTATGACAAACAAAATTCACACTCTTTCCATCAGGAATTTTAAATCAATTCGGGATCTGCTCATTAAGGACTGTGCACGGATAAACCTTTTCATTGGTAAGCCCAATGTGGGCAAATCAAATATTCTGGAGGCCCTTTCAACGTTTTCTATTCCATTTCTCAGGGAAAATTCCTCCCGGAAACTCTCGCATTTGATCAGGCTGGAGAATGAGGCAGAGTTATTCTATAACGGAAATACAAATGAAGATGCAATCATTGAAACACCAGAGGGGGTCTGCAGAATGGGTTTCAATCCAAAAGATGGCCTGAAAGCCAGTATTAATTTCTTCAGCGATTCCTGGGAAAATTTGAAGATCGATGACAAATTAATTGTAAAGGGAATTTCGAATCACCCCTATTTTGAACCCCCGGTTAAAAAATACCAGTACAAGCATAATATCATTTACAGGAAAGGACATTCAAAGTACCTGATCCCTCCGTTTGGAAGCAATTTGTTATCAATAATTGAGAATTATGAAGATCTGAAACAGCAGGTGATTTCGCTTTTCCGGGAGTATAATCTGGATATTGCATTTGATAAAGCCAGCCAGACAATTAAAGTGATACAGGACAAACAGGATGGCTTGTTTTTGATCCCCTATAATTCAGTGGCAGATACACTGCAGCGGATTATCTTTTACAAGGCGGCTATTATTTCTACGAACAACAGTATTCTTTTGTTTGAAGAACCGGAAGCACATTCCTTCCCGCCTTATATGACGCACTTAACACAAGAAATTATCAGCAAGAAGGATAACCAGTTTTTCATTGCTACGCATAGCCCGTTTATTCTGAACGATCTCCTGGAAAATGCACGGGAAGAGTTAAGTGTCTATATGGTGGACTATAAAGATCGTCAGACAGTGGTGAATCACCTGACCGCAGACCAGCTTCACGAAATATACCAGCACGGGGTGGATTTATTTACGAACAGTGAAAGTTATATCTGATATGGATTTGTCTGTCATCCCGGAATGTTATATTGATACAAACCTGGTGGAAACGCTGGTGCCTCCACAACGGGGCTATAACCACCAGAAAGGCTGTGGCACTGTCACGAAAGTGATGAAAGAACATTTTGCTGATAATTTTGCCCTTGGCATAGTTGATAAGGATAAAAAAGAATTAGATTATCTCAACGAATTTGACCTTGTGCTTGCCAAAGGTAACCTGGAATTACACAAGCATAAGGCCCGAAATCATTTCATCATCAGGGTGGTTCCGGCCATCGAGCGGTTTATATTACATAATGTCAATGCAGCAGGTATCAATCTGGAAGATTTCGGTATTCCTTCAGATTTTGACCGGTTTAGAAAAACAACGAAAACCGTCAATAGCAAGAAAGATGAAAGATTTAAACAACTTTTTCGTGAACTAAGGAGGCGTAATCTCGCAGAATTAGAATTGCTTTCTGCTATCATAAATTACCTTGTTGCCCACCCGTACGATTCAGATATTGCTGCTTTACAAACAATCTAGGTTTTTATTATTAAAAACTGTTATGCTGGTCATTTAAGAATACCATCATATTCCATGCAATGAAAAATTCCCCTCAATCAAAAGATGCCGAAGTACTGAAATTAAAAGCAACGGTCAAACTCCTTAGAAATGAAATAAGCGAGAAGAATCGTTTGTTGCAGAGTTATGAAAGAGATTGGGCATTAAAGCTTTTTGATGATCTTCAGATCATTCAGAACGAGTATTCCATTTTACTCAAACCGCCGCCGGTTGTTGTAAAAGGATCCTTTAAAAACCAGGGCTATTCATTTCAGATTAAGGTGGGTGATATTGTTGGGTTATTCTCAAAAGGAAGGACTAAGGTGATTTTGCTAAACAAGCCAGTTTCGTATGTTGGTGGCTATGAAATCATAACGGATGTAATTTATACAGAAACGGGATTCCCTGAATTATTGAAACAACTTGACCAGAGCAACTTTCATTTTTGCCAGGTCAACCGGAGTTGCTGCGTCAATATCCGGTATTATAACTTAGTGAGCACCGAACTTGTTATTGATAAAATGGCGCATAACATTTCCGAAAAATATGCCCGTATTAAAATCTCAAAAAGGTACGTAGCAGATTTTATTGCAAAAAAGAATGCGTACCGGCATATTAGTTCGTTACAAAAAGATCAGTTTCGTTACATTCTGGACTCTATAACGTCCGGACTTAATAGTTTTACAAAAAATAAAACTATGTCAAAAGCAATCAAGCCTGCTGATAACAATGCCAATCAGCAGAACGCTAACAAAGGCACTTCAGGTACAAACAAACAGTATTCGCAAAACCAGGGTAACCGGGGGCAGCAACTGAACCCCAAATCAGGTGGAAAAAAGGGAAAATGAACCAGTATCAAAAATAATGTGACAAAAGCTGGAGTTAAGTTGCAACAGTAAAGGCTGCAGACATCCTTTCTTGTTCAGCAGTAGAAATTTTATAGGCTGTTGCAACTTTCCTCCAGTCTTTCACCACAGTGGAAATATGTTGTATGATCTGCGCAGCTTTGTCATCTGAGAGACGAAAATAACCCGCTACTTCCATGGCTGCATCCAGGTCCAGTGAGTTATCAGTTTCTGTGATAGTTAGGCTTAGCCCTTTTCCGTATTCATTGGGGTTAATATCATATGCCGGGGAAAGCAGCCATCCCTTTTCCGTAAGTAAAAAACCGTGGTTACGCAGGTGGTCGTCTGTATTTTTGACACAGATGCTGAATACTATTCTTCGCCAAAGTTCCTCGAGATCATTTTCCACCGAAGCACCATGCCGGGATATAAACTCCATTAGTTCCAAGTAACTTGCGCCGGAGGCATCCTCTCCGTCCATATGACCCAGTAATGTCATGGCAGAGGCAAAATGAATCCGTTCCCCGGCAATGGTCCTGTCAAAACGTTTTGTGAGATAGGTATGATAGCGGTTGTTAAACTGCAGCAACCTTCCTTGAGCGACATTGATCCCTGCGCTTATGGCAAGTTGATTGGTTACCATTTCCCAGGCTGCTATATCTTTATCATCGTTCCTGCTGGGGAATTTTGCGATCCATAAATTGGTATGTTCATCCATCACACTTGCTTTTGGCCTGGCTCCTCCTAATGAAGAACCAGGGGCTATCAACAAATCCACCCATTTCAGGTATTCCGGGTCATCTGTATTGTCTTCTTCAAATTTAAAACTCGCATGCTCCAATTCTCTTAGCGATGTCCATGGTGGAGCAGCCATTGTCTTGTTGTCGTTCAGGAAAGGGCCATCATTTTCTACTTTAAAACGAAGTGCACCCATCCTGTGCCCATCATATACGCCTAATAAAAAATCTGATTCCAGTAATTTTTTTGCAGCCCTGCCCTCCTGTTTTGCTATAGCAACTTCCCTTCGTTGCATCAATACTCTTCCCCACCTGTCCGGACATGAATCCAGGAAAACACCAAAATTGGGTTTATCATCCCGTGGATAATAGGCTCCTGAATAAAGTTGCAGGTCTGGATCTATCATTTGGGAAAAGCCGGATTGCAACCATCCATCCGCATATTCGAAAGAAAAGGTTTCCTTTCCTTTCGATGCTGTAACGGACAATATACCCATTAGCGAAGGCGCTTGTAAACCCAGCCAATGAGCATATACCTGAATTTCTTTTTTTGAATTTGTTGCTGCCATATCTTTATTTTCTCGGTGCCCTTTCTTTTACTGTGAGTTTTGCATCCTGTAGCTTTCTGCCAAGTAAATCATCCGCTGCCACTTTTAATAAATCCTTTTCCAGGTTCAATACAAAAAGCACCTGGACATAGGAGCCCATTGCAACCCCCGGCAGGCCCTTTTCTATGGAGTGCAGGGTTGGCCGGCTGATATTAGCCCTTTCTGCTACCTGCTCTGCACTTAACTTACGGCGTAACCGGGCCAGCTTAATATTCTCACCAAGTTCTGTCAGGATTTTAGCGATGCTCGGCAATAGTTGAGGCTTCCTACCTTTCATAATGATAATTATATTTTACAAATATAGTATAATTTGTAAAATATTATTTACATTATAACAAACTACCGGCATATATATTCAGGCTAAATAGACGGCTGCTTGTAAGGTATTGTTGCTCAACACAATAAGCAAGGTGACAATTTCATTATGCCTGCTCTCTTTAAAACCCTCGCCTCTCTTTTCTCCAGTCATTGGGGGTCATCTTAAACCGCTTGCGGAAGGCATTAATAAAGCCCGGCAAGGTTTGATATCCGGACAGGTCGGCGATTTCTTTCAGTGGTTTGTCGGTTTTTTCCAGCAACAGCTTGATATGCTCCATTTTCCGTTGCATCAACCGGGGGAACAACCCGATGCCAAATACCTTTTCATAGTTTTTCTTCAGCGTCACAAAATTGGTCCCCAGCTTTCGGGCCAGTTCAGGGATGGTTATTTTGCCATCCAGGTTATTGGCCATGATCCGGTCTGCTTCGTACATCTGGGCGATCTGCTCGGGGCTCAATTCACCGGGTAAAACCACAGGTAGGGAGACTGTATGGGTGAACAGGATCTCACGGACTTTATTGGCATAGTAGAAGTCTCTCAGGGATTCCTGGAAAGGGCATTTCAGGATATCATACAGCATCTCAAGCAGGTCT